>JBJSZF010000200.1:0-7315 GCA_046090125.1 Verrucomicrobiota bacterium | reverse complement strand
TTGTCGGGGAGCCAGGAGGCGAGGATTTCCCATTCTTCGGGCAACGCGTCGTGTGCCATGGCCCGAGCCTGCCGCACGGGCTGGGCGCGACAAGGATTTTAGGTTAACGCGTATGGCCGGGTCCCCTGACCCGGCGCACCGGGCATGCGGCATCACCGCCGCCGCGTGAGGGCACGCGGCCTACAGACTGACCAACTGCCGTTTCTCGGTTGAGACGGCGATCGGCACCCATTTCCTTCCGCCTTCAACCCGCCTGGCGGTTGGCCCCGTGGAGCGTTTCCCAACGCCGCCCCCTACACCTTGCGCGGCGGGTTGGTGGAGAGGCGTCCGGCCTCCTGCATGTAGGCGATGGCCACCGCCAGGGCGTCGGCAGCGTCCACGCCCGGCACATCCTCCGGGCCCATCGCGAGGAGGCGCTGTACCATGCGACCCACGCCCGCCTTGCCGGTCGCGCCATGGCCGGCCACCGCAAGCTTCACCTTGCGAGGCGCCATCTCGAAGACTGCCAACCCCGCCAGCGCCACCGCCGCCAGCGCCGCCCCGCGCGCCTCGCCCATCACCAGCGCCGTCCGGAGGTTCTGTGCATGGAACAATCCCTCCACCGCGCACACCTCCGCGCCATGCTCCCGGATCACGTCGCGCAAGGCCTCGTGGATGCTTCCGAGGCAACGGCTCCGCGCCCACGTCGTGGGGCACCGCACTGTCCCGTGCGCCACGGACCGCAGTTGGCCCGACTCCATCCGGACAACCCCCCAACCCGTCCCGCGCAACGAAGGGTCCAGACCTAGCACGACCCGGACCACCGGCACGTCGCGCCCGGGCAAGTCCAAGGCACCGGCAGCGCGCCCCGAGGCCAGCCTGCGGCGAACCTCCTCGAACTGACGCGCCGTCATCCCCATGCGCCGCCCATCGCTTGTGCCCGCCCGGCGCCGCCTACCGCGGCCGGACGAGCATTTCCTCAATCACGACGCGCGACGGCAGTCGGATGCACGTCATCACGCACTCGGCGATGTCCTCGGGTTGCATCATGCGCGACCGCGCAGCGGCGTCCGGCACCACCGGGCGCCGGTCCAGCAAGGGGGTGTCGATGTCGCCGGGGAACAACGCGCACGCGCGGATGCCCCGGCCGCGTTCCTCCGCATTGATCGCCTGCGTCAGGCCCGCCAGCCCAAACTTGCTCATCACGTAGCCCGGGCCCGCCTTGGGCGACGCCTGCTTCCCGGCATCCGACACGACGTTGACGATCGTCCCCGAGCCCCGCTCCCGCATCCCGGGCAGGAACGCCTGCGCGCAGTAGTACGCGCCGTGCATGTTGGCATCGATCATCCGGTGGTAGTCGGCGTCCGAAAGCACCTCGAGCGCCCGCCGCGGGACGTTCGTTCCCGCCGCGTTCACGAGCACCTCCACGCCGCCCCATGCGGCGACCACGCGCGACGCCATCGCGCGGACGTCCTCCGCGCGCCCGACGTCACAGGGCTCGACGCGGCAGGCCTCCGGCCGACCCGTGGCCGACGCCGTCTCGCGCAGGGCGTCCTCGCGTCGGCCCACCAACGCCACGGACCAACCCTCCGCCACGAGCTTCACGGCCGTCGCGCGGCCCACGCCGCTGCCCGCGCCCGTCACCACCGCCGTCCTCAATGTTCCCATGCGTCCTCCTTGCGAACTTGCTGCGCCGTGCCGTTCAGGCCTCCGAAAGGTTCATCCAACGGCCCGTCTGCGCCGACTGGATGGCGAGGTCCATGACCGCCTGTGCGCGCGCACCGTCATGGAACGTTACCGAGCAGGGCCGCTGCTCCCGGATGGCGTTCACGAACTCCACGGCCTGGTCGTAGCGGAACGTGACCAAGGGGTCGCCCACGCCGGGGTCGCGCGGGGAGCCGGGCCAGACCCAGAACTCGCGCGGTACCGACAGCGGAGCCATCCCGGGCCCGCCCACCTTCCCGTGCATCAGCTCGTTCCAACGCCCGGTGGTGAACTCGAAGGACGCCTCGCTGCCGTTAATCTCCACGTAGTCGAGGGAGCGCCACGACTCGTTGCGACCCGAGGCCAGCTTCGAGCTTTCCAGGACGCCGCTCGCGCCGTTCTCGAACTCGGCCAGGATCGCCACCCAGTCGTCGGTGTCGTTCGGCTGGCCGCCGCGGACGGGCGTGAGGTTCATGACGTTCGCAACCATCCGGCGCATCGGGCCCACCAGTTGGTGCGCGAAGTCGATCCGGTGCGAGAGCATGTCCCCCAGCTCGCCGGTGCCCGCCAGCTTACGCTGCTGCCGCCAGCCGAGGTTGCGCGTGCCCCAATCCTGCAAACGGCACGAGCGATAATGGTACGCCTTCCCCAGGTCGCCCTGCGCCACCAGGTGCCGAAGGTACCGCATCGCCGGCACGAACTGGTACGTGAACGCCGTCATGTGCCGCACGCCCGCGCGGTCCGCCTCCTCCGCCATGCGCCGCGCATCCGCCGCGTTGAGCGCAATGGGCTTCTCGCACAGCACGTGCTTGCCCGAGCGCGCCGCCGCGATGGCGATGTCCGGGTGCAGGAAGTTGGGCGTGGCGATGATCACGGCGTGCACGTCCTCCCGCGCCACCACCTCGCGCCAGTCGGCGGACGCCACCGGCGCGCCCGTGAGCGACCGCGCCTGCTCGAGCGTGGCCGGGTGGGCGTCGCAGACGGCGTGGACGCGGACGTCCGGGCACAGGGCGAGCCCCGGCAGGTGGTTTTGGAGGGTGATGCCGCCCGCGCCAATGATCGCGAAGTTCAACGTGCTCATGCGATGCCTTGATGGTTCCCGTGCCTTCCGTTCCTCACCACAACGTCCGAGCCTTGCTCAACGCCGCGTCAAGCTGCGTGGGGTCCTTGCCGCCGCCGCGGGCCTGGTCCGGACGTCCGCCACCCTTGCCGCCCACGACGGGCGCGATGGCCTGGATGATCTTCCCGGCCTGGGCCTTGGCGGTGAACTCGGCCGACACCGTGGCCACCAACGCCACCGTGCCGCCCGCGCCACCGCCCAGGACGACCACGCCCGCGAAGCGCCCCTTGAGGGCGTCCGCAACCGCCTGCAAGAAGTCGCCGTCGGCATCGCCCAGGTTGTGGGCGATCAAGGGGACGCCGTTGTGCGTCGTGGCCCGCCCCAGGAGCTCGGAGGCCGCATTCGAGGCGTTGCGCGCGACCGCGAGCCTGAGCTGGCGCTCCAGTTCCTTCTGGTGGGCGACCATGGCCTCCACCTTCTTCTCCAGCTCTGCCACCGGCGCGTTGATGCGGCCCGCGACGCCGCGGAGGAGCTCCAGGTCCGACTTCGCGACGCCATACGCCGCCAGGCCCGCCACCGCCTCGATCCGGCGCACGCCCGCCGCCACCGCGTTCTCGGCCGTGATGCGGAACAGGCCAATCTCGCCCGTCGCCCGCGTGTGCGTCCCGCCGCACAGCTCCATCGAGTAGCCGTCCAGCGCCGTCGGGCGGCCCCCCACCTGCACCACGCGCACGCTTTCGCCGTACTTCTCGCCGAACAACTGCATCACGTCGGCCCGGCTGCGCACCTCGGTGTAGGGCACGTCCGACCACGACACGCCGGCGTTCTCCAGGATGCGCTCGTTGACGAGGCGCTCGACGTCGGCCACCTGCCCGGCGGACAACGCAGGCGAGTTGAAGTCGAACGTGAGCTTGTCGGGCGTCACGGAGGAGCCCTTCTGGGTGGCCTCGCGGCTGACGACCTCATGCAACGCCCAGTGCAGCAGGTGCGTCACCGTGTGATGCCGCTGGATGGCCGCGCGGCGCGAGGCATCCACGCTGAGGCGGACGGCGGCGCCCACGGCGGGGGCCTCGCCGCCCTCGACGAAGTGCAGCCACGTGTTGCCGCTCTTCTGCGTCCCCACCACGCGCCACAACTGGCCGGAGCCCGTCATCTCGCCCGTGTCGCCCACCTGCCCGCCCATCTCGGCATAGAACGGCGACGCATCCACCACCACGGCCGTGCGGTCCTTCAACGCCACGACCTCCAGGACCCGGCCCTCGCACTCCAGCGCGTCGTAGCCCCCGAAGCGCGTCGGGGACTTGGTCTCGATCTGCGACAGCTCGATGACCGTCTTCTTCTGCGCCGCCCGGGCCTGGGCCTTTTGCTGCTCCATCAACGCCTCGAACCCGGCGACGTCCACCGACAGCCCGCGCTCGCGCGCCATGAGCTGCGTCAGGTCCAGCGGGAAGCCCTGCTCGTCGTACAGGCGGAAGGCGTCCGCCGCCCCGATGTTCCCCCGCTCCGCCGCCTCGTTGAACAACGCGATGCCGCGGTCCAGCGTGCGGTTGAAGGCCTCCTCCTCGCGCCGGAGCGTGTCCTGCACCAGCGCCTTCCGCGCGCGGACCTCCGGGAACACGTCGCCCATCGTCGCCGCCACCACCTCCACCAGCTTGTAGAAGAAGGGCTCGCGCAACCCGAGCTGCCGCCCGTAGCGCACCGCCCGGCGCAGGATCCTCCGCAACACGTAGTTGCGGTCCGTGTTCCCCGGCTGGATCCCGTCCGCCACCGCGAAGCTCAGCGTCCGGATGTGGTCCGCAATCACGCGGAACGCCACGTCGTCGCGCTCCTGCACGGTGTCGCCCGTGCTCCCGGAACGCGGCAACGTCGAGCCATACTTGCGCCCGCTCACCCGCTCGATCTCGTCGAAGATCGGCCGGAAGATGTCGGTGTCGTAGTTGGAAATCCGCGCGTTGGCGAAGTCCGTGAACCCCTTCGTCCCCTGGATGATCGACGTGACGCGCTCGAACCCCATGCCGGTGTCCACGTGCCGCGCCGGCAGCAGTCCGAACGTGCCGTCCGGGTTCGCGTTGAACTGGATGAAGACGTGGTTCCAGATCTCGATGCACTCGGCCGTGCCCTTGTTTACCAGCAGCCCGCGCGTGTCCCCCGACGGCGTCAGGTCCACGTGGATCTCCGAGCAAGGGCCGCACGGGCCCGTGTCGCCCATCATCCAGAAGTTGTCCTTCTTGCCCCCGTTGACGATGTGCACCCCCGGGTCCAGCCCCTCGCGCCGGAAGATGTCCGCCCAGATGTCGTAAGCCTCCTGGTCGAAGTCCGCCGGGTCGCCCTTGCCCTTGTCCGGGGAATACACCGTCGCGAACAACCGCGCGGGCGGGAACCCCCACACCTTGGTGAGCAGCTCCCAGCCCCACTCGATGGACTCCTTCTTGAAGTAGTCGCCGAAGGACCAGTTCCCGAGCATCTCGAAGAACGTGTGGTGGTACGTGTCGAGGCCCACGTCATCGAGGTCGTTGTGCTTGCCGCCGGCCCGGATGCACTTCTGCGTGTCCGCCGCGCGCGTGTCCAACCCGCCCCGCACCCCCGCCCAGCCGGAGACGTCCGGCCGCCGTTCCCCCAGGAAGAACGGCACGAACTGGTTCATGCCCGCGTTCGTGAACAACAGGTTCGGGCTGTCCGGCATCAGCGACGACGACGGCACGATCGTGTGCTTCTGGCGGTGAAAGTAGTCCAGGAAGCCCTGGCGGATCTCGGTGGAGGTAGGCACTCGCATGGCAGCAAAACGAGCCGGGAACGTACCCGCCGCCCGCCCACGGACGCGAGCGCTTTCCCCGGCTCGACCCAGCGTGCCGATGCCTCCAGCGCCTCATCCTTCAGCCAGGCGATGTCCGGAGGCACCCTTTCCTGAAGCACCGGCTCGTCGTGGCCCAAGCGCTTGAGCCGCCCGGCTTCGGACCGCCGGCGACGGTTCACCGGATGGGCTCTTGGACTGGAATCCACGGGCTCACCCTGCGGGCGAGGTCGTGGTGAGTTGCTGAGGTTTGTCGGCCGGGGCCCCGGACCCGGCCCACAGGGCATTTGGCATCGCCGCCGCGTGAGGGCACGCGGCCTACGGCACGCGCAACCGCCGCTTCTTGGTTCAATCGAATGCAAACTGCAGGTGCGGGCGCGTGGCCGAGTTGAGGCTCCGTGCGAGCCGATCCACATCCGTCGAGGGATTCCCGTCCCCGCCCGTGGTCTCGTGGTGCTCGCGACACCGCTGCGCCCGGGAAACGGCGTCCCGAATCCCCTCCAAAAACGCCTGCGAGGGAGCCTGCCCCTTCGAGTAGTCTGCCCAGTGATCCTTCAGCGGTTCGATTACCGCGGCGGCATCCAAGAACGGTCGGGTTGTGAACTTCCCGTGCAGCAGGAGCCAGAACTCAAAGGCCGGGTTCGAAACCGCAAATTGTATGTCGCCGACCCCGGGAAACGCCCTCGCCTCCGCCGCTTGTCGTCGTCGCTCGCCATGAGGCTTCTCCAGGTCGAAAACCACCCAGACCTCGTCGTAAGCGACGGCCAAGCCCTTCTTGGCCTCCCGCCTGCGGGCGTCTCGCAACTCCATGGCCCTTCGCGTCAGCGTCAGCGGGTCCGTCCCGTCTGGATGCACGATCTCCACGTCGGCGGCACCCAGTTGAAGCCGTTGGCAAAGCGCCTTGATGTACTGCGGCTCCGTCTTCTCCCCCTCGGTGACGACCAGGAACGCCTTCCCAGAAGGTGGATGCTGCGGCGTTCCCCGACGATACGCCGCAGGCCCCCTCGCAAAGGATCGCCGGCCGCTCACAGCTTCAACCCCTCCGGCATGAACGGGATCGCCCCATAGCGGCCCGCCAGGTAGCCCTTAGCCAACGCCTCGTCCTTGCGCGGCTGATAGTCCGTCAGCGGATACAAGTGCGTCGCCCCGGCTTTTGATTTCTCGGTGAACCAGACCTGGTCGCGTCGCATCAGGGTGCCATCCAAAAGCAATGGGTTGTGCGTCGTGAACACCACCTGCGCCCCCTTCGGATTGCCCTCGTTGCTCAGGAACAACCTCAACAGCTCCTTCACCAAATTCGGGTGCAGGCTGGTCTCGATCTCGTCCACAAACACCGTGCGACCATGGTCCAGGACATCCGTCCACGGACCCACCAAACTGAAAAACCGCCTCGTCCCGGCGGATTCCTCCTTCTCAAAGTCCAGGGCCACCGGATCCACCCCGTCCGCCTGGTGCGTCAGGCTGACTTCAAGACGCTTCATGGATGACGGCCGGCCGTCGGCGTCCAAACCGCCACCCAAGGACAGCCACAAGCCTTGGGGCAATGGGATCATGCCGTCGTCCCGCTCCACAACCTGTGCGTCCGCGATGCCCAAGTCCGCATGGCGAAGCAACCGGAGCAGGCGATCTCGATGGACCCGCTGGCAAAGGATTTCCGCAGACGATCCGGGCTGCACGGACGAGCCGATGTCTGGGTGGATGAAGCGCAAGCCGTTTGCGAACCATTCATACACCCGGGTCAACTGCTCGTGGTTGAACTGCGCGCCCACGGACAAAAACAA
>JBJSZF010000199.1:0-33758 GCA_046090125.1 Verrucomicrobiota bacterium | reverse complement strand
CCGTCGAGGTCGGCCGACCGCAGGAAGTCGATGCCGGCATCCACGGGGAAGATTTCGGGCCCGATGAACCCGAAGCGCGGCTCGGCGGCCTCCGGTGCGGCCATGGCGACGGGCGTCGTGACGGCCATGGCCATGGCCATGGGCAAAAGGAGGCGGGAAAGGCGGTCGCGCATCGCAACCGAGCTTGTTCGGATGGAAGAGGGATTCAAGCGCGCCTTCCAACACGTGGACTGCACGGCCCTTGGCAGCGCAGGTGAGGGGCGGCCGGGCGTGGGCGCGCCACCTACTTCAACGGTTCCTGCGTGAGGGGGTCGCGCAGGGGGAGTTCCGTGACCTTGCCGGAGGCCAGTTGCTCGAGCTTCACCGGGTGGTCCGGATGTCCCTTCACGATCTCCTCCTTCTGGCCCACCACGAGGATCACGGCCTTGTCCGGGTGCAGGTGCTTCTTGGCGACCCGCGAGACGTCGTCCTTGGTGACGGACTCCATGCGGGAGCGCCACTGGGACCAGTAGTTGGGCTGCTTCGCGAAGCGGCCCGTCAGCTCGTCGGCGGCGAACAGGGAGGCGACCTTGGAGGCGGTGTTGAAGTTGCCGGGGAACGAATCGACGAAGGAACGCTTGGCCGTGTTGAGTTCCTCGTCGGTGACGGGCTGGTTGGCCATCCGGTTCATCTCGTCGAGGACGATGCGCGTGGCGTAGGCGACGGTGCGGGACTTGGTGCTCAGGCCGGCCTGGAAGGCGCGCGCATAGGCAATGCCGCCCGGGAACGAGCTGCCGGCGCCGTAGGCCAGGCCCTCGTCGGAGCGCACGCGGTTCATGAGGCGCGAGGTGAAGCCGCCGCCGCCGAGGATGTCGTTCATGACGGTGATGGCGGGGAAGTCGGGGTCGTCGCGCTTCACGCCGGGAAGCATGACGGCGACGCGACCCTGGTTGACGTCCTTGTTAACCACGTACACGCCGCCGGCGGCCATCTGGGTGTCGGAGGGCATGGGCGGGGTGACGTCGCCCTTGAAGGGCCAGTCGGCGAACAGCTTCTCGAGGCGGGCGGTCATGTCGGCCCGGTCGAAGTCGCCGCTGGCGCTGACGACGAAGTTGGCCGGGTGATACCAGCGCCGATGGAAGGCGCGGAGGTCGTCGGGGGTGAGGCGGTTGAGGGCGTCGGCAGTGAGGACGCGGGCGGCGGGGAAGTTGGTGCCGTAGGCGAGCCGACGGGCCTCCATGGCCTGGATGGAGGAGGAGTCGTCGTTCCGTTGCTTCATGCCCTGCAATGCCTGGTCGCGCTCGAGGTTGAAGCGGTCCTCCTGGAAGCGGGGCGCGGTGAGGACCTCGCGAAGGAGGGCGAGGCCCTCCGGCAGGTCCTTGGACAAGAGGTTGAGGCTGACGGGCGATCCGGTTTCCTCGCCGAGCCCGGAGGAAAGCGCGGCGGCGAGAAAGGCAAGGCGTTCCTCCAGTTGCTCGGCCGTCTTGGATGCAATGCCGCCGCGCACCAGCAACCCGGCGGTGAACTCGGCGGAACCCTCCTTGCCGACGGGGTCCAGATAGGCGCCGCTTCGCACCAGAACGGTCACGGTGACCAAGGGGAGCGAACGGTCCGGAACCAAGTACGCGACCGGCCCGGAGGCGAGCGGCACGCGGTGTTGGGCGGGGTTGGGCGGCTCGTAGCGCAGCTCGGGGAACTGCAGCTTCTCCGGGCGGTCCGGGATCGCGTCGGCGGCGAGGGACGTCATGGACCCTAGGGACGCGATGGACGCGATGGACGCGAGGAGGGCGAGGAGGCGAGGGGGGAGCGTGTTCATGGGAAGACAGCGGAGGATTTCGGCGGGGGCCTTGGGTTTCCTGGGGGTGGTTCAGGGCTTCTTTTCGAGCTCGGCGATGCGGGCCTCGACCTTGCGGACGATGATCTTCTGGACCTGCTGGCGCTTGGGGTCGCCGCCGGCCCCCTGGGCCTGCATGGCGGACAACATGCCCTTGAGCTGGGCGACGTCCTTCATGTCGCGGATGCGCCCGGCGAGCTGGCGGACCATGGGCTTTTGGTCGCCCGAAAGGCCGGCGAGGTCGGGGTCCTCGTCGGAGGCTCCCGTGCCGGCCTTGCGGGTGTAGCGGGCGACGGCGCGGTTTTCCGGGGTGAAGTACTTGCGGACGACGCGCTGGACGTCGGCGGCGGTGACGGCCTGGAACTTGGCCCCGGCGTTGTTGATCTCGGACCAGTCACCCAGGCCCTCGGCTTGGATGAGCTGATACAGGATGCCGAAGGTGGAGGTGAGGCGCCGGTACTCGGCTGCGGCGAAGTTGTTCTTCACCTTCTGGAGTTCCTCGGCGGGGACGGGTTCCCGGGCGAGCTTGTCGAGTTCCACGTAGAGGGCCTTCTCGACGTCCTCGAGGGATTGGCCGTCGCGGACCTCGGCGGAGAGATCGAAGAAGCCAGCCCATTTCTTGGCGGCATGGAAGGCGCTGGCGTCGGTGGCAACCTTGCTGCCAAGGACGAGGCCCTTGTAGAGGCGACCGGTGCGGCCGTTGAGGAGCTGCTCCAGCACTTCGAGGGCGTAGGAATCCTTGTGGCCGAAGGCGACGGTGCGCCACATGGCATCGACCTGGGGGTTGGTCTCGGCCTCGGCGTTGTAGCGTTTCTCGGCGATGGACTGGATTTCGAGCGTGGTGACCTCGGGCGGGGGCTGGGAGCCCTTGGGGATGCGCCCGAAGTAGCGCGCGACCATGGCCTCGGCGTCGGCGGGCTTGAAGTCGCCGACGAGGAGGAGGGTGATGTTCTGGGGCTGGTAATAGAGGGAGTAGAACTCGTCGGCTTGGCGCTTGGTGATGGCGGGGATGTCGCTGGGCCAGCCGATGACGGGCCAATGGTACGGGTGGGCGTCCCAGAACATGGCGTTGAACTGCTCGTAGAACTTGCCCGTGGGGGTGGACTCGGTGCGCATGCGACGCTCCTCGAAGACGACGTCGCGCTCGGCGTAGAACTCGCGGAAGACGGGGCGGAGGAGGCGCTCGCTCTCCATCCAGCACCACAGCTCCAGCTTGTTGGAGGGCACCTCGATGAAGTAGCCGGTCATGTCCTCCGTGGTGAAGGCGTTCATCTTGGTCGCACCGGCCGTGGTGTAGATGCGGTCGAACTCGTTCTTCACGAGGAGCCCGCGTTGCTCTTCCACCAGCTTCTTGAACTGCTCCTCGAGCTCCCGGTAGCGCTCCGTGCGCGCCTCGGGCCGCGTGATGTCCTCCACGTCTCCCCGCCGCAGCGCGGCGCGCATCTTCGCCTCCTCCGCGCGCATGCCATCGCGCAGCGTTTCCTGCTCGGCGATGATGGCGAGGTCCCGCGAGGCATCCTTGGTCCCGAGGGTGGGCGTCCCCTTGAACATCATGTGCTCAAAGAGGTGCGCGATGCCCGTGATGCCCGGGCGCTCGTTGGCGGAGCCCACATGGGCCACCCACCCGCCCGCGATCCGCGGCTCGTCGTGGCGTTCGACGAGGAGGAGCCTGAAGCCGTTGGGAAGGGTCTTCTCGACAACCGGGATTTTTTGGGCCCAGGCCGCGCCCGCCGCCATTGCCACGCACGCCCAAGCCCGAAGAAAGCGCTTCATATCGTGACGGCCAAGGAACCACCGACCTGCCCGCCGGTCAATCCGTGCGCCGCGCGGGCGTCCCCGGCCTCGCCCCCGTGCTCTCGCCCTGCGGGATCGCTCCGCTTCCCGCTCTGGGGTCATCGACCGCCCTGGAATCCGCGGCATGGCACGACGCCCGGGGATGCCACTTGCCATTGGCCACGTCCTAACGTCCCTTGTCCAAAGGCTTGGCACGGGGCAACGGTCATTTCGGGTGAAACGAGCGCGCCCCCGCCGGGTTCTCACCTGCATGAATCGTTCGCATTGTCTCTCGGCCCTCCTTGCGCTGCTGGCCGCCTCCGCCTCCGCCGCCTTGCCCGTGCCGTCCCGTCTCCTGCCCAAGGACACGCTGGCCGTGTTCACCGTGCCCGACTGGTCCAAGGCGTCCCAAAGCATGTCCGCTTCCGGCTCCGGCCGCTTGTGGGCCGACCCCGCCATGAAGGCTTTTCGGGACAACTTCGAGAGGAAGTTCTTCGAGAAGGTCGCGGGTGCCCTCGAGAAGGACCTCGGGATCAAGCTCTCGGACTACACCGCCCTCGCGCAGGGCCAGATGACGCTCGCCATCGTGCAGGACGGATGGAAGGGCGATCCCGACACCGAGCCCGGCCTGGTGATCGTCCTCGATGCCAAGGACAAGTCCGACGAACTCAAGGCGCGGCTCGCGGAGGTCCGGCGCAAGCTGGCCGACGCCAAGAAGCCGTTGAAGACGGAGAAGGTCCGGGACGTGGAGTTCTCCTCCATCGCCATCGACATGCCCAAGGACGAGGACGAGGACGAGAAGAAGCCGGGTGCGGACGCCGCTGCCAAGCCCAACCAAGAGACCGTTTACTTCGGGCAGCTCGACTCCGCCCTCGTCGTCGCCAGCTCCACCAAGACCCTCGAGAAGGTCGTCGCGCGCGTCAGCGGCGGCACCTCCGAAAGCCTCGCCGAGGAACCCACGTTCCAAGCCAACGAGGCCGCGTGGTTCCGCAACGCCGCCGCGTTTGGTTGGATTCACTTCGTGCCCATGTACAAGGCCCTCTCCCAGGCGGCGGCCGGGGCGGAGGGGGCCGACGCCATGGGCGTGGATCCCAAGGCCGCGTTGAAGGCGGTCGGGCTCGAAGGCCTCAAGACCGTGGCCATGGCCTGGACGCCCGGGGCCGACGGCGACGGCGGCGCGCTGAGCTTCTCCATCCCCGAGTCGCAGCGCGTGGGCCTGTTCAAGATGCTGGCCGCGTCCAGCAAGGATGCCGGCCCGTTGCCCTTCATCCCGGCCGACGCCGTGAAGTTCCAGCGCTGGCGGCTCGATGGCCAAAAGATGTGGGCCACGCTCGAGGAAACCCTGGCCGCCGTGTCGCCGCAGTTGAATGGCTTCGTTCAGCTCATGGTCGCCCAGGCCGGCAAGGACAAGGACCCCAACTTCGACCTCAAGAAGAACGTCGTCGGCAACCTCGGCGACGACATCATCTCCTATGGCAAGGCTCCCGCTGGGTCGTCCATGGAGGACCTCGCCAACCCGCCTTCCGTCATGCTTCTCGCCTCGCCCAGCCCCGACAACCTCACCGGTGGCGTCAAGATGGCGGCCGGCGCCCTGGGAGCCATCGGGGGCGGTGGTGGTGGCGGCGACGACAGCAAGGATCGCGAGTTCAACGGGAAGAAGATCCGGTCCATGCGCACCCCGGCAGGCCCCGGTGGCAAGGGCGGCAAGATGGAGATGGCCTCCGCCTCGGGCTACGCCGTCTTCAGCTCCACGCCCTCCCTGATCGAGGAAGTCATCCGGTCCTCGGAATCCCCCGCCAAGTCCCTGCGCGACGACCCCGCCATCACCCGCGCCGCCGAAAAGGTTGGTGGCTTCGGCACCGGCGTCTTCGGGTATGAGAACCAACGCGAGACCATGCGGTCCCAGTGGGAGTTCCTTCGCACCGGTGGCCTCGCCAACCTCATGGGCGACGGCGGCGCGGCCGACTGGGCGCAGATGTTCGACTTCAAGCTGCTGCCCGAATACGCGAAGATCTCGAAGCACTTTGGGATCGCCGTGTTCTCCGGCGTGACGGATGGCCAGGGGATGCACTTCCGCTTCTACGGGCCCAGCCAGCGATAGGGAGGCCCCAACAAAACGCCCCGGGAACGGTGCCAGCGACCGTTCCCGGGGCTTTTTCGTGCCCGGAACCCTCCTGTCTCCGGGCACAAGAAAGGCCGGGGCTTGCCCCCATTCCGTCCGTGCGACGAGGCACTGTTCCTCTTGCCTGAACGAGCGCGTTGCCGTGACGTCCGCAGCAGGTGACGGGTGGTTGCCGGGCAAGCCCCGGCCGGTGTTGAAGTGGGTCCGCCGCAGGAGCCATGCGACGAACCCAACCCTGTGACCTGACGCGGCTCCGTTCCCCGGCTACGCCCAGCCCATGGGCCGGTTACAGGCCCGTTTGCCCCGTTTTCTGGAGCGGCACTGCCCTCACGCCTCCCGGGCGCACCCGCCCGCGAGCCTCGCCCAACCCTTGGATTGCCGCCGCCCGGGTCCTGGTGGATTCTCGCTCCCCCATGCCGGTGCAGTTCACCATCCTGGCCAGCGGAAGCAGCGGAAACTGCGCCTATCTTGAATGCGGCGAGACGCGGGTCCTCATCGACGCCGGCCTCAGCGCCCTCCAGATCCGGAAGCGCCTGGCCAGCATCGGCCGCAGCCCGGAGGGCCTCTCGGCCGTCCTCGTCACCCATGAGCATGGCGACCATATCTGCGGCCTCGGCGTCCTGTGCGAGAAGCTCGGCATCCCCATCTACGCCAACCGTCTCACCGCCGATGCCGCCAGCCGCTCCCTCGAACGGAAGCTCGCATGGCGCATCTTCGAGACGGGAGCCGCCTTCGACATCGGCAACGTCGGCGTCCAGTCCTTCTCCGTGCCGCATGACGCCATGGACCCCGTCGGCTTCGCCCTCACGGCCGCCGGGCGACGCATCGGGTTCCTGACCGACCTCGGCCACGTCACCCAGCTCATCCTGCAACGCGTGCGCCATTCGGAGGTCCTGGTGCTCGAGGCCAACCATGACCTTCACCTTCTCCAGGAGGACACCCGCCGCCCGTGGAGCACCAAGCAACGCATCCTTAGCCGCCACGGCCACCTCTCCAACCACGCCGCCGCAGACGTCGCCGCCGAGCTCGCCCCACACGGCCTCTCAACGGTCTATCTCGGGCACCTCAGCCGCGACTGCAACCGCCCCGAGCTCGCACGGTCCATCGTTTCCGCCCGCCTCAATGCGGTCGGAGCGTCCCATGTGCGGGTCGAGGACACCTCCCAGGATGCGCCGGGCACCACCCTCGTTTTGCCCGACGCCTGACCCCGTTCCCCGTTCCCCGCTCCCCGCTCCCTGCCCCCGCGTCCCGTCCCTCACGGCCGCAGCGCCAACAAGTCGCGCGCCAGCCCCGGCAGGAGCCCCTCGTCCTGCGCATGGCCCTCGGTGAAGATCACAACCACCCAACGCCCGCCATCTGGCAACTCCACCAGTGCGCAGTCATGCCGCGTCTGGCTGGTCCAACCGGCCTTCGACCAAAGCTTGGCGCCCGTCGGCAATCCGCCGGCCACGAATCCTGTCGTTTGGTCGTCGGGCTTCGGGACCGCCTTGGGATCCCGCGCTAGCAACGCCTTCATGTCATCGCAACGTTTCGGCGTCACCGATTGGCCGAGGGCCACCTCCGCCATCAACCGGGCCGTCGCGTCGGTCGTCAGTTGGTTTCGCTTGGGCTCGAAGGCCCGGATGGCCTGCGTCTCCCGGCCGTAGGGACCCTCGCACCAGGGCTTCTTGTTGCAGTTGATTCCCCGGTAGCCCAGCCCCGCGAAGTAACGGTTCACCGCGTTGCGTTGTTCCTGCCACGAGCGCAGCGCGTCCGGCGTCAGCTCCGGGCCGCTCGTCGTCCCCGTCAACACGTCCAGCACGTAGTGCGTCGCCTCGTTCGACGAGTCCACGATCATGTCCTTCATCGCGCGCCGAAGCTCCGCCGAATCCTCGATGCGCCCGTCCTCCAGCCAACGGTGCGCCGCCACCAGGTAGAACAGCTTGACCACGCTCGCCGGGTAGATGGGCTGGTCGCCCCGGTGCGCCGCCCATCGCGCGGCCCCGGGCCGGGAGATGTCCATCAACGTGACCGCGACCTGGCTGGGAGTCAGCGGGCTTGGGCGTCCCTGCTGGCAAGCGCGTGCGACGGCCCCGTCCACGCGGGCCTGCAACGCGGCATCCACCTGTCCCTCCGCCATGCCGCCCGGACCTGCCGCCAGCGCCAGCCCGCCCGCCAGGCACCCTCCCATCAACAGCTGCCAAACCCTCCTCATGCCCCCCACCCTGCCGCGACCCTGCATCCGTTGACAATCACGCCCAAGGACCGGCGCAAGGCACCTCCAGGCCCCACCGATTCGGCCCCGGGCCGTCGGCCCCGCGGGAGGAGCCGACGGCTTGGGTGCGGGATGGCTCAGGGAACGCGAACCCGATAGAAGCGCATCGGGGCGGCGGGTGAAGGGTCGCCGAGTTGGCGGATGCTTCCGTCGCCGGTGATGGCATCCCCCACGGCCTGCCAGCCGCCGCCGAGGAGGTCCTGGGACTCCAGCCGGTAGGACTTGCCGGGCAGCGTGGTGAAGGAGACGACCGAGCCTCCGGCGTCGGAAGCCAGCGACGTCATGGCGGGGCGCAGCGTGGAGTCGGAGCGGAACCCAAGGTTCTGGATGCGCTCATCGAGGGCCCGCCCGGTGTCGGCGGCGGTGTACGTGCCGATGACCTGGAGGTAGTCGGCCAGGGCCCGCTGCTCGGCCCCGTCCGTGTCGAACGTCTTCTGGATCCCGGCCGGCACGAGGTTGACCACGCCGGAGCCCAGCGACAGCGGGTAGTACGAGTCCCCGCCGGTGGCGAGGAATTCGAGGGTGACCATGCGGAAGGTGCGCCCAGGGTCGCCCACGAGGACGCCGTTCTCCACGACGAGGTCCAGCGATCCGTTGGCCCGCCGCGCCACGAGGGAGCGAAGGCGTTGCCCGGGGTTGTTGATCCCGGTGATCACGTTGTTGGTGGACCGGGTGTAGGTCATGGCCGGGAGGGAAATGTCGAAGGAGAACGACATGCCGGAGACCTGCGGGAACTGCCCGGGGGTGGCGGTGGCGGTGGTGGCCGCGACGGCCCACTCCATGGCGTCGCGCAGTTGCTGCGCCGTAAGGGTCAGCAGCGAGAGTCCGTTGTTGAAGCGGAGCGCGTTCTCGATGTCGAGCTGGCTCACCTCGCCCGCCTGCTTGCCCACGCGCGGGTTGGCCGGGGGCGGGATGAAGACGGGGGTGCTGGACCCGGCCGACGAGAGGATGCCGCCGATGCTGTCACGGATGCCGCCGCCGTTCTTGAGGGAGAGGGACGTGCCTGGGTCTGCCTGCTGGGCGCGCCAGAGGTTGGCGTCGGCGGTGAGGTTGCCGAGGTTGCTTTCCTCCGTGCGGACGGAGGCGCGCAGGCCGTTCAGATAGACGGTGGTGCGCCCGAAGCGACGGCCGTCCTTGCCGTCGATGATCCCGCCGAGGTTGCCGACGATGTTGGTGATGGCGGGGTGTGCGGGAGCGGACCCGGTGCTGGCGACGCCCTCGGCGTCGGTGGCGTAGGCCCCGCTCCGGCCGTCGATCACCGCGACGCGGCCCTCCTCGTCAAACGAGGCGATCCATCGACCGACGTACTCGAAGTTGGCCCCGGCATTGACGACGTGGACGGGTTCGCCGGACGGGGAGGTGAAGGCGGTGGGATAGTTCTCGGCACGCGACTGGCCGGGCCGTAGGCGGTCGGAGGGCTTGGCAAAGACGACGTGCGAGCCGCCGGCGATGATGAGGTCCACGTCACGAAGGCGGGTGGCGAGGGCGAACTCGTTGGCGTACTGCTGGAGGTGGGCGAGGAGAATCACCTTGTTGCAGCCGCGGGCGAGCAGGCCGTCCACGGCGGCCTGGATGGTTCCCACGAGGTTGGTGGACACGGCGATGGAGCCGGGCGTGCTGATCTGGCGGAGCTCGATGGTGGTGGCCCCGACGAGGCCGACGAGCTGGCCTCCGACCTGCACGGTGCAGGAACGGGCGACCTTGTTGGTGCCCAGGCGCGCGTCCTGGGCATCCGCCGTGATCAACGTGCGCGTGTTGGAGTCCGCATTGAAGTCGAGGTTGGCGCTGAGATAGGGGAACAAGGTTCCGGCGTAGCCCGCCGCCGCGTCCGCACGGAGCATCGAGGCAAACTGCGCGGTGTTGTCGTCGAACTCATGGTTGCCCGCCGCGGAAACCTGGATGCCGAGGGCGTTGAGGATGGCGATGTCGGCACGGCCCTTGACCCCGTTGTAGGGCGCGGCGGGGTCGGCGCTGGCGGTGAAGAACGGGCCCGGGATGTAGTTGTCGCCGGAGCTGAGGACGAGGGTGTTGGTGGGGAAGTCAGTCCGGAGCGCGTTGAGGACGCGGGAAAAGCCGACGGCGTCGTCGAGCGCCGGGATGCCGGCCTCGAAGTCCGAGGCGTGCAGGACCTGCAGGGACAGCGGGGCCGACGTGGCGCGCAGGACGGTGAAGGACACGGGCGCCGACGTGGACGAGAGGCCGAGGTTGTCCGTGGCCACGGCGACGAGCTGGTGCGGCCCGACGCCCACGAACGGAAGGGTGACGCCGAACGGGGCGTTGGTGCTGGCTGGGATGGCCACGTCGTCGAGGCGGTACTGCACCTGGACCACGCTGCCGTCGAGGTCCGACGTCGAGACGGCGGCGGCGACGTTGGCCGGGGCGCGCAGCGAGGCAGCGGGGGCGGTGACGGCGACCTGCGGCGGCTGGTTCGAGGCGGTGACTTGCAGGGTGCGGGTGGCCTCGGCCGTGAGGCCGTCGTTGTCCGTGACGCGCACGACGTACACGTGCTGCCCCGGGGCCGGGTTGGGAATCGTGACGCGGAACGGGAAACCCGTGGCGGTGCCCACCGGCACGCCGTCCTCAAGGAACTCGGCCTTCATGACGCGGCCATCGTCGTCGTACACGCTCACGCCCAGCGTCAGGGGGCCGGCCGCGTAGAGGTCGGTGGCGGGCAACGTCCACGCCACGGAGGGCGCCGAAAGGGCAGGCGCGGGCGCGCCAACGCCCGGCAGGGTCACGTGGTAGGCGAGGAGCATGTTGTCCACCGGGACGTCGTTGGTGCCGACGGCGACACCGTTGTGGAAGACGACCTGGGACTTGAAGTCGTTGTCGTTGCCGACGAGCAGCAGGTAGTCGTCAGGACGGGTGGGATCCTTGAGGGGGACAAGGCCAAGGGCCTCCCATTTCTCCGAGATCGTGTTGGCGTCCTGGTTGGTGCTGACGTTGAGGCCGAAGCGCGCGAGGTCGGCGGGATCGATGAGGTCGATGAGGTCCTTGCGTGCGAGGGGAGCAACGCCCGAGGGCGGTTGGTTCGCGGGGAGGTTGGCCTGGCCCGGGGTGCCCGGGGCGAGGTCATAGGCTCCTCCGGCCACGTTGGTGGCCCCCAGGGTGGACGCGACCACGACGCGCTTGAAGGAGGGCGGCGTGTTGGTGCCCACGCCAAGGCCGAGGCTGTCGCGCTCGAGCAGGAGGAACGTGGTGGGGTTGACGACGAGCAGCTCGCTGACAGGCGTGTGGCGGTTGGTTTGGGCGGTGCCGTTCAGGGTGAGCTGATAGAGGTGCTCGGCCACCACTTGCCCGCGCGTGGGGGAACCGTCGGAGACGTCGAATTGCAGCACGCGGGTCATGCGCCCGAGGTTGCCGGCCCCGCCGTCCTGGATGGTGGGGCTTTGGAGGACGGCGACCAGGCGGCGGCCGTCGGGCGTGATGGAGAGCCCCTCGAGGCCGCGGTTGTTGCGGCGGCCGTAGGCCGGGGCGGAGGCGCCGGTGAAGTTGAGGGTGCCGGCCGCATTCCGGGGCAGGAGGGCGGGCGGGGGAAGGAGCGTCTCCAGCAGCTCGCCCTGGGCATTGAACCGGTAGAGCGCAGGCCCGTACTCGTCGCTCACCCAAAAGCCGCCGTCCGGCAGCAGCACGAGGCCCTCCGGGTCGATCGACAGCCGGCCGCCGCCGATGGATCCAGCCGGCGACTGCGGGAGGACGGGCGCGTTGGTGGAGCCCCCGTCGAACCCGGTGAAGTTCGTGCCGCCGTAGGTGAACAACACGGTGGAGAGGTTCGTGAACACGATTTGCCCTTGGCCGGGCGCCGTGCCGCCGCCGAGGAACGGCGTGATTCCAAACCCCAGCTTCTGGACGCGCGGCCGGTAGTCCGTCGCGCCGTCGCCGAAGCCGCGGTCGGGCAGGCCCCACAACACGCCGCGGATCTGGCCGCCTTCATAGACAAGCGAGGATGGGTCCACGGCCATCGAGGAGAACAGGCCCCCCAACGTGTCGCGTCCCGGCCCTGCCTGGTCGTAGAGGCCAGCCGGGAGGCGGCCCACCCCCGCCAGGCCATGGTTGACGAAGCCCTCGAACTGCGCGTGCGCGGCCGCCGCGCATGCCCACAAGCCAATCCAACACATCGTTTTCTTCACCCCGAATCTTGGCCTCGTCATGGCTGCCAAATCGGCGGCCTGCCCGTGAAGGAACCGAAAACACGCCGCGACGACGGCATGGCGGGCACGCAACGTCCGGTGACGCGGGCCCTCGGCCCCCCCCGATGCTGCGGCTGCGTGACGGCAGGGCGATAATCCAGAAACGGGCTGGGTCTGCCCTTGCCGGGAGCGCCTCGCGTTGGTGAAAGGAAAGGCGTCCCGCGATCAAGACGCCGGGGCCATCATGCAATACCGCGCGCTCTGGATCTCAGACGTCCACCTCGGCAGCCGCCATGCGCAGTCACGCGCGCTGCTGGAGTTCCTGCGCGGCGTGGAATGCCGCCACCTCTACCTCGTCGGCGACATCGTCGATGGCTGGGAGCTGAGGCGGCGTTGGCTGTGGGACCCCGACGCCAACACGGTGGTCCAAAAGATCCTTCGCATGAACCGCAAGGAGACCCGGGTCACGTACCTGTATGGCAACCACGACGAGTTCATGGAGGGCTTCGCGGGCCTTGCCCTGGGCGGCGTCCAGCTCATGGAGCGGACGATCCACGTGACGGCCGACGGGCGCAGGTTGCTGGTGTTGCACGGCCATCAACTCGACGGGTTGGTGCACTTCAACCGCCTGCTGGAACGTGTCGGGAGCCGTGCCTACGACTGGATCCTCGACCTCAACCTCCACTTCAACCGCGTCCGACGAAGGCTCGGGTTCGGGTACTGGTCCGTGGCGTCCTACCTCAAGCTCCAGGCGAAGTCCGCCGTCCAGTACGTGACGCAGTTTGAGGAGGGCATGTGTCGGTTGGCGGCGACGTCCCGGGTGGACGGCATCATCTGCGGCCACATCCATCGCGCGGAGATGCGTGTGATCGACGGCATGACCTACATGAACTGCGGCGACTGGGTCGAGAGCTGCACGGCCTTGGCGGAGCACTTCGACGGTTCCTTCGAGTTGATTCGCTATCATGAGCGGGGCGCGGTCGGGGCAGGGCAGGGGTCGCAGGCGCCGGACCTGGGTAACGACGTCCCCGAGCGGGCGCGGGCGCCGGGGGCGCGATTGGGGGACCCTGGTGGAAAGCCGCCCGTCCAACCGGAGTTGGCCGGCCTCCTTTAGCCCCCGCTTGGGCGTGCCGTCGTGTCGAGTCCGCCCAGGATGCCTGGGCCACACTATCGACGTTCGCGCAGCAGCGTCGCGATCTCGTCCAATCGCTCCGCCATCCGCCGCAGCAGCTCCACCTCGCCCTGCCCCTGTGCATCCGCCGACCTCGTCCCATGTCGCATTGCGTCGCGCCGCTCGAGGATCCGGTTCCGGAACTCGTGCGCGTCGATGATGCCCGTGAGCTGCATGTCGTGGGCCTGCCCCGCGCTGTGCCCAGCCGTCTCGAACTTCAGCGTCGCCAGGTGGAACCGCTTGAGGAGGGGTCCCTCGATGAACGTGACGTCCTGGATGTTCTCGAGCGGCACCGTCTTCTCGACCTGGAACAGGATCCCCTTTCGGAACCGCAGCACGCGGTCGGTCACCTGGCACTCAAGCTTGTCGAAGTAGTGCCGCGCCCACCACGGGCCAAGCCCGCAGAACCACGCGACCGCGAGGGGAATGCCCACGACCGTGCAGGCCATCGCAAACCCAATGGTGACCACCAGGTACGGCCGGTACAGGGGGTTGAACCGGGCGACGACGGCGTCGGCGTTTCCGGCGGGCGTGTCATGGACGGGCGCTTGCATCCGAAGGTGCGCCGCCGGGCTCCTCGATGGACGCCGCGACCGCGCGTTTTTCAAAGGCCAACACGGGTCCCAGGAGGGGTCAAGGAGGGGGATCGACGATCTCGCGGCGATGGGCATCGACGCGCGACGCCGGCCCCAGCACGGTTCCCTTGTCATGGCGTTCCCTCGGGCATGGAGGTGCCGACGTCGCACGCGGCGCCCGGCCGCGTCCAGCCGGGCGTGGACGCGGGAGCCCGTTGCCCCGGTTGAAGCCCGTCCCGGATGGCATGGCGATAGACGGCGACGAGGTCCTCGAGGACACGCCCCCAGCCCAACCGGGCGGACTCGGCGGCCGCCGCCGTCCGCGCGCATGCGAGTTCCCCGGCATGCGTTGCGGCGCGAACCGCCGCCGCGACGAAGGCGGTGGCGTCGCCGTGCGGCGCCAGCCAGCCAGACCGGCCGTGCTGGATGGCCTCGGCGGCCGCCCCGTAGTCGAAGGCCACCACGCCCAACCCGCTGGCCATCGCCTCGAGGGTCACGTTTCCATACGTCTCCGTCAGGCTTGGGAAGAGGAGCAGGTCGCCCGATGCATAATGGGCGGCCAAGGCGTCGTCCCGTTGCTTGCCAACAAACACTGCCGACGGCCAACGCCCCTGAAGCGCGGCCCGGCAGGGCCCGTCGCCCACGACGACCATTCGCGAGTCCGGCCGGGCGGCCGCGATCGCCGCAGCGCTACGTTCCAGGAGGCCGAGGTTCTTCTCCGGCGCGATGCGCCCCACCGACAAGACCACGATGTCCCCCGGGCCTGCGCCCCAAGAGCGACGCAGGGCCTCGGACCGGCGACCCGGGTTGAAGAGCCCCGTGTCCACGCCACGCCCCACGACATGGAGGCGCTCGAAGCCCTCGGATGCGAGGCTGCGGGCGAGGGAGTCCGTGGGGGCCATGGTCGCATGGCAGCGGTTGTGGAAGCGGCGCAGGTAGCCGAGGACGAGGCCCCGCAGGAAGCCGATCCCGTAATGCTCGCTGTAGGCGTGGAAGTTCGTCCGGAACTCGGACACGCAGGGGATCGACAAGGCTCGTGCCGCTTGGACGGCTGACCATCCCAACGGTCCCTCGGTCGCCACGTGCACCACGTCCGGCCGTTGCTCGCGCCACAAGCGACGGAGACGCCTTCCGCAGGGCAAGCCCGCCTTCAGCCCGGGATAGCGCGGGATGGGAATCCCACGCGTCAGGACGTCCGCGCCCGCCGCTGTTGCTGGGGCGTGCGGCGCGGCGTGGTCCCCGCTTTGCCATGGGCGCGTGACGGTGACGGCATGCCCGTCGGCGCGCAGGCCGCGGACGAGGCGCGCCACGGTGATGGCGACGCCGTTGATCTCGGGCGGGTAGGTCTCGGTCACGACGGAGACGTGCAGCGCCGTGCCGGGCGACGGGAGGGGCGAAGGCATCCATCGATCGTGGCACCCGGCGGCAACGGCACGGTGTCGGCCCTCCAATATTCCGGTATCGAAACGGCGGCGACACGCGGGCTTCACACGAGCCGTGCGTGATGGGGAGACAGGGAAGCCAACCGAGCAGGCGCCGTCTTGGGACGGCGGCGGCGACGGTTGAGTCCCCCGTGACCACGAAGGAAGGAAGCAAGCATCCCATGAAATCGCTGATCGAACGGTTGGACGTATGCCTCGAGGCGCTGCGCGTGCAGCGCTGGGACGACCATCGGTACTACCACCACAGCCGCGTGAACCAGTCGCTGCACCTGCTCAGCGCCCTGAGCTTCCTCGTCGCCTACGGGCTGTTGTTCATCGACCCAGCTTGGGCGGCCTTGGTGGCGTGGGGCGTCTCGATGACCAGCCGGCAGGCCGGCCACTTCTTCTTCGAGCCCAAGTCCTACGACCACGTCAACGAGGCCACGCACGAGCACAAGGAGGACATCAAGGTGGGCTACAACCTCCGCCGCAAGGTGGTGCTCATGTCGCTCTGGGCGCTGGCCCCCCTCGTCCTCTGGGCGAGCCCGTCCTTCCTCGGGTTGCTCCCAGAGCCCAGGGACGCATGGGGCCTCGTCCATAACCTCGGCCTCGTGTGGCTCTACGTCGGCCTCGGCGGCCTCGTGTTCCGCACCGTTCACCTCTTCTTCATCAAGGACGTCCTCACGGGGCTCGTGTGGATGTCCAAGATCATCACGGACCCCTTCCATGACATCCTGCTGTACTGGCGCGCGCCCCTCGCCCTCGCGCGCGGCCAGTGGATCGACCCCATGGACGACGTCCGAGAGGCCAAGGCCAACGGGCGCTAGTGGGTGGCGGGCCGATTCCCGGCCCAGCGCCGCAGCAGGGCCGTCCTCATCTCGACGAGAAGGCGCCTTCGGATGGCCCGGTGCGTCAGGCCCGGGGGCGCCGTCCACCACCCGTCGTCGCGCATGCGTCGGCACGCCCGTGCAAACCGTTCCGTGACCTCGTCAAACTGGGCGTCCGTGAAGTCCAGGCTGAACACCATCCGGCCGCTCCCGACCCACGACAGGGCCAGCCCCTCCGCCCGCAGGTAGAACTGAAGCATCCAGTGATACCGAGACGCCACGTCATACAGGACCGTCCAGACGGTGGACATCGCCTCCACGCGCACCGGGTGGCCCTCCTGCCGGAGCCGCTCGTTCATCCGCCGGGCACGGCCTTGCCAGCGTTCGTCGAGGCCCTCGTACAGCGCACGGACGGCGGGCGTTTGCAGCCGTTCCAGGAACACCTGCATCGACGCCATCACCAACGGGTGCGAGTTGAACGTGCCCCGCGCGAAGCAGATGTCCGCCGGCCGATCCTCGCGGAACCGGCGCATCAGGTCCCGCCTGCCGCACACCACGCCCACGGGCAACCCGCCCCCCAGGGTCTTCCCATACGTGACGAGGTCCGCCTGCACCCCGAAGTATCCCTGCGCACCGCCCGGCGCGAGGCGGAACCCAAGGAACACCTCGTCGAACACCAGCACGATGCCCCGTCGCGTGCACACCTCGCGCAGCCGTTGGAGCCACGCCGCGTAGGCCCCCCGGTCGAACCCCGCGCGACGCGTGCCATCCACCAGCGTGGAGTCGCCCGGGGCCGGACGGTTCGGGTGCAGCGCCTGCAACGGGTTCACCAGCACGCAGGCAATGTCCCGGCGCGTCCCAAGCACCCGCAGCGTCGCCGCGTCCATCTCCTTCAACGTGTAAACCTTCCCGGGGCGCGAGGGATTCCCAGGGCCGGGCTGCACGTCGTCCCACCATCCATGATACGCGCCGCAGAACCGCACCACGTGCGTCCGCCGCGTGTGGTACCGGGCCAGCCGCACCGCCTGCATCACCGCCTCCGTCCCCGACATGTGGAACGACACCTCGTCCTTGCCCGAGATCCGGCACAGCTCCGCCGCGTTCCATGCCACGCACGGATGCAACGACCCCAGCACCACCCCCATGCCCGCCACCCGCCGCGCCGCCTCCTCCATGCACGACTTGTAGAACTCGTGCCCCATCACGTTCACCCCATACGACCCCGTCACGTCGATGAACGTCTCCCCGTCCAGGTCCCGCAACGTCACGCCGTCGGACCCGTCCACGAACCCGCCCAGCCGCAGCCGCTCGCGCACGTGGCGGCTGAACGGAAAGGGCACGCGGTACGCCTTGGTGAACTGCATGTCCGACACGTGCGCCGCCGCCTCGGACGTCAGGGCCACCGTTCGTGCATGACGCCGTGCCAGCTCGCCCGCAAGCCGCTCAAACCCAGCCCTGCGACGCGACGCCAGCACGGCGTCCGCCCCGTCCGCGTCGAAGAACCGTTCCTCGCCGAACGAGTAGCCCGGCAGCAGGCGCGCCACCCGTCCCGCCCACTTGGAATGGCCCGCCAACGACGGATGCTTCGCCCACGAGAGCTGGAGCCGGCGGTAGCCCTTCCACGCCAAGGCCAACCCCGGAGCCAACCCTAACCACCATGCGCTGGATGCATTCATGAAAACGTCCACCTCACCCGCCCCGTCGCCCATGCCCCCCCCGTCCTCGCCCCCCGCAGCCCCGCGCGGCGCCAGCCCCGGCCCCCTCCGCGCATGGCGCGACCGCCTCCTCTTGCAGGAGGACCTCAACTTCCTGCTCACCAACCGCGTGCCCCGCATCCTCCTCACGCGCCTCATGGGCCGCGTGAGCCAGGTGCGCTCCCGCACGTTCGCCCAGGGCGCCATCGCCCTGTGGCGCCTGTTCACCGACCTCGACCTCTCCGAGGCCCGCCATCCACGCTTCGACAGCCTCCACGACTGCTTCACCCGCGAGCTGAAGCCCGGGGCGCGGCCCGTGGACCCAGACCCCTCCGTCCTGACGAGCCCCTGCGATGGCATCGTGGGCGCGATGGGCGAGGCGCGCGGGACCGAGGTGTTCCAGGCCAAGGGGTTCCCCTATTCCATCGAGGAGCTGATGGGGGATGCCGCCACCGCCGCCCCCTTCCGCGACGGCCTCTTCGTCACGCTCCGGCTCACGTCGTCGATGTACCACCGCTTCCATGCGCCCGACGATGGCCGGATCGAGGGCGTGACCTACGTGAGCGGGGACACCTGGAACGTGAACCCCATTGCCCTCCGCCGCGTCGAGCGGTTGTTCTGCCGCAACGAGCGCGTGGTGGTCCGGATGCGCCTGCCTGACGGGCGCCCCGCCGCGATGGTCGCCGTGGCGGCCATCCTCGTGGCGTCGGTTCGCCTGCACTTCCTGGACGTCCTGCTTCACCTCCGATGGCGCGGGCCCAACGTCATCCCCTGCCAACACCCCGTCCGGAGGGGCGAGGAACTCGGGTGGTTCGAGCACGGCTCCACCATCGTTCTGTTCGTGCCGAAAGGCTTCAAGCCCTGCCCGGCCATCCAGCCCGGCGCGCGCGTCCGCATGGGCCAGGCCCTCCTGCGCCGTTCCCCCTGAAAAACCGGCGTTTGTTTCAAGCCCAGCATCGCGCCGTCACCGAAATCTTGCAGGCGGGGAAGGGTTCTCCCGGCATCGGCGCCCCACGCGCGTCCATCCGCGGCTCCAAGGCGCCCCGTGAATCATCGTGCGGACTGGGTCCATGCTTGAACCCAGGCGAGGGGTTTGGTTGAACCCGTTCATGCCGGACACAGCGTCCTCCCTGCGCGCCCCGTTTGCCTTGTTGTACCTGCCGCCCCTGGGCGTGCGCCGCAACAACGAGCTCGACGTGCTCGGCCACAAGCTCGCCAACGCGCTCGACCGCCAGTCGTCCCATGGCCCCAGCCGCTACGAGTCCGTCCTCGCCCTGCGCGACGCGCCCGGCGGGCCCCGGTCGTTTTGCCGGATCCTGCGCCGCAGCCCCAGCAACCCGAAGCCCCAACCGGTCGCCGACGTGTACATGGTGGACTATCGCGACACGTTGCTGGCCCGGCATCGGGGGCGCGTGCTGCTGACGCGATGCCTGCTGGCGGCGGTGGGGGCCCTGGAGCTGGCTCGGCGCCACGGCTTGCACCTGCTCGGCCGCCGCCCGCGCCGCGCCACGCGGCAGGAGGTGTTCCAAACCTTTATCGTCCTGGGCGGGATGGCCCTCGTGCTGGCCTATCTTGCCGTCCTGGTCCTCTCGGCCGCGCGCCTAGCGTCGGGCCTCGCCACGCCCGGCGCCGCCACCCCGGCCGCAACCGCCGCGTCGTCGTCATCGTCGCCGTCGTCCACGGCGGCTGCCGAGGCGTCCCGTCGTGCGATTCGGCCCCATGCAGCCACCGAGACGTGGGACGTCCAACTGGGTACCAACGCGGGCGCGCCCGCCCGCAATTTGCCTTCGTCAGTCCCACCGTCGCCGGGCATCCGGGGGCCATCGGCCGACCCCTCCGAGTGGGGCTGGGAGTCCCTGTGGCGCGGCTGGAGCGGCGGCTACGTCTGGGCGGGGCTCGTCGCAAGCCTCGTCCTCGCCCGGCAACTGCTCGCGCGCGACCGGTCGGCCCTCGTCGCCTGGATCACCCGCATGTCCGAGGAAATGCTCGCGTTCGTGTTTTACTTCGGGCTGGGCGACCGCCGGGCGGAGGTGACCGGAATGGTGGACGAGCACGTGGAGCGGTTGCTCGAGGAGGAGGAGGGCTACGAGCGCGTGGGCCTCATGGGGTATAGCTTCGGGAGCATCGTCGCCCTCGACGTGCTCTTCCCGGCGGACAACCTCCGCGCCCGCCGACTGGAGCGGGTGGACACGCTGGTCACGATCGGGTGCCCGGTGGCCTTCATCCTCACCTATTGGCCGGGCTACTACGCGGGGCGTTGCCACGTGAAACGGCCGCTCAGGACATGGGCGAACGTGTTCTCGCCGGTGGACGTGCTGGCGACCGAGTTCAACCCGGGGCCCCCCGAGCCCGGGCAGGTCCGGCTGGCTCCGGTGCATGGGACGCCGGACACGCTGGGACGTGGCCCGGACCGGGAGCATGCCTTCCGCGAGGGCGCGGTGGAGGGACGCCTGACGTGGTTTGGGGCGTTGACCCTGCTGGGGATCCGCGCGCACGAGATGTACTGGTCGCCGGACCTCGGCCACGAGCGCAACGGCCTGCACCTCATCGTTCCGGACCTGTTCCCGGGGGAGGTCCAGCCCATGAAGTCACGAGAAGAAGCCGCTGGGGAAAGGCCGTAGGGTTTCCCTGGAAACGGCCAGGGCCCTCGGGTGCCGCGGACCCCGAGGCCGCTCACGGGGCCGTGGGCCGGCGATGCACCTTGTGGAACGCCGCCTGGTCCGTGGGCTTGATCACCATCTCGTCGATGCACACGTGCGGCGGCCGCGTGGCCATCCAGACCATCGCCTCCGCCACGTCCTCCGCCTGCAATGGCCGGACCCCCGCGTACACCTTCGCCGCCCGAGCCTCGTCCCCACCGAATCGCACCAAGGAAAACGCCGTCTCGGCCATGCCGGGGTCGATGGAGCCCACGCGGATGCCCGTTCCATTCAGTTCCAGGCGCAGCGCCTGCGTCACCGAACGCTCCGCCGCCTTGACCCCGCAGTACGCGGCCCCGCCCTCGTAGGCCGTGTGCCCGGCAATGGAACCTACGTTCAGGATCCAGGCGCCGTCGTCCCTCGGAACCAACGGAAGCAACGCCCGCGTCATCCGCAGCAGCCCCAGGAAGTTCGACTGCACCATGGCCTCCCAGTCCGCGTCGCGTGCCGTGGCCACGGGATCGAGACCGTGCGCCCCGCCTGCGTTGTTCACCAACACGTGCACCGCAGGGGTCCGTCCACGCACCGCCGCCGCGAAGGCCTCGACCTCCGGTGTGGAGCCAACGTCCACCCCGCAGGTGTGCGCCGAGGCCGCCCCGGCCGCGCGGCACGCCGAGGCGACCTCCTCCAGCCGCTCCCGGCGCCGCGCCGCCAGCACGACGTGGCAGCCCTCCCGCGCGAACGCCAACGCCGCCGCCGCGCCAAACCCGCTTGACGCCCCCGTCACCACCACCCATCGCCCGGTCAGCTTCATCCGGGCATTCAGCGGCAACCCGCCATCCCGTGGCAATGCCCCGCATTCAGGCTTCACCCAACGCGTCACGAAAAGGCATCCTCACCCCCCATGATGCAGCAGGTGAACCTCGGGTTGCTGGGCGGCGGGACGGTCGGCGGAGCCGTGTTCCAAGCCCTGGCCGAACGGGCCGACCTCTTGTCCGCACGCCTCGGGCTTCGCATGGCCGTGGCCGCCATCGCCGTGCGCGACCCCCAGCGCCACCGCGGCTTCGACATCCCGTCCCACCTCCTCATGAAGGACTGGAAGGCCGTCGTGCACAACCCGGCCGTCCATGTCGTCGTCGAGCTCATGGGCGGCACCACCACCGCCCGCGAGGCCGTCCTCGCCGCCCTCCGCCACGGGAAGCCCGTCGTCACCGCCAACAAGGCCCTCCTCTCCGCCCATGGCGAGGAGCTCTTCGCCACCGCCCGCGCCCATCGCGCCAACCTCTACTACGAAGCCTCCGTCGCCGGCGGCATCCCCATCATCAAGATCCTTCGCGAATCCCTCGTCGGAAACCGCACCCTCGCCCTCCGCGGCATCGTCAACGGCACCTGCAACTACATCCTCACCCGCATGAAGCTCGAGGGGGCGGACTTCGCGGACGTCCTCGCCGACGCCCAACGCCTCGGGTTCGCCGAAGCCGATCCCTCCCTCGACATCGACGGCCACGACGCCGCCCACAAGACCGGCATCCTCGCCTCGCTGGCGCACGGCTGCTGGGTGCGCCCCGACCAGGTCCACGTCGAGGGCATCCGGCACGTCTCGCGCATCGACATCCAGATGGCCGCCCACCTCGGCTACACCATCAAGCTCCTGGGCGTCGTCAAGCACGTCACCCCCCGCGCCATCAAGGGCCGCCGTCCCAAGCCCGGCATCCTCGTCGCCGTCTATCCCGCCCTCGTCCGCAACGACCACGTCCTCGCCTCCGTCAACCACGCCTTCAACGCCGTCGCCGTCCGGGGCGACATGGTGGGCGACACCCTCTTCTATGGCCGCGGCGCCGGCGGCCATCCCACCGCCAGCTCCGTCCTCAGCGACCTGGCCGACGCCGCGCTGGACCTGCGCCACGACAGCCACGACCGCGTCCCGGCGTTTGTCCCCCACGCGCAAAAGGCGCTTCATGTCGTCCCCATGGCCGAGGCCGTGTCCCGCTATTACGTGCGCCTGACCGTCATCGACCGCCCCGGCGTGTTCGCGCGCGTCGCCGCCGTCCTGGGCGCCGCCCAGATCGGCATCTCCTCCATCTTCCAGCCCGAGGGCCACGAGGGCGAGGCCGTGCCCGTCATCCTGATGCTCCACGACGCGCCGCACGCCGTGCTCCAAAAGGCCGTCGCACGCATCGCCCGCCTGCCCGCCGTCCGCGCCGTCCCCACGGTCCTGCGCGTCGAGGACACCGAGTAGCCTCCCGCTTCCCGCCCCCCGCTCCCCGCTCCCCGCTTGCCGTTCCCGCGGAAATGCAATCTTGCCCGCGCGGCCGCGTGGCCTTGAATGGGAGCGCGCGTCGCCGTGGCGGCCGCACCTCATGGACAAGTTGCTGCTCATCGACGACGAGGCGGACGTTCAATACTCCTTCCGCCGCATCTTTGACTCGCCCGGCCTCGAGCTTCACACCGCCTCCAGCGGCGAGGAGGGATTGCGCCTGGTGGCCAAGGTCCGGCCGGACCTGGTGATCACGGACGTGCGGATGGCGGGGATCAACGGGCTGGAGACGCTGCGGCGCATCCGGCAGGCGGACCCCAAGCTCCCGGTCATCCTCATGACCGCCTATGGCACCACCCAGACGGCCATCGAGGCCATGAAGCTGGGCGCGTTCGACTACCTGTTGAAGCCCTTCGACGTCCCACGTCTCAAGCAGCTCGTGGCCGACGCCCTCAAGGCCTCCCGCGACATGCGCCAGACCGTCGCCCTCGCGCCCCAGCTCGAGCAGCAGGACTACGACCTCGGCGTCATCGGCCGCTCCGATGCCATGCAGGCCGTGTTCAAGCTCATCGGGCAGGTCGCCCACACCGACGCCACCGTGCTCGTCACGGGCGAAAGCGGCACCGGCAAGGAGCTCGTCGCCCGTGCCATCTACCACAACAGCCGGCGCTACCAGCAGCCCTTCGTGGCCATCAACTGCGCCGCCATCCCGGAAAACCTCCTCGAAAGCGAGCTGTTCGGCCACGAGAAGGGCTCCTTTACCGGCGCCACCCAGCAACGCATCGGGAAGTTCGAGCAATGCCACGGCGGCACCCTCTTTCTCGACGAGATCGGCGACATGACGCCCGCCACCCAGACCAAGATCCTCCGCGTCCTCCAGAACGGCACCTTCGAGCGCGTCGGCGGCAACGCCCCCATCCGCGCCGACGTCCGCGTCATCGCCGCCACCAACAAGCCCCTCGAGGAGGCCGTCGCCAACCGCCAGTTCCGCGAGGACCTCTTCTACCGCCTCAACGTCGTCCGCATCCAGATGCCGCCGCTCCGCGAGCGACGCGACGACGTCCGACTCCTCGTGGACTACTTCCTCCGCAAGCTGGGTGGCGGCACCCCGCGCACCATCTCCGCTTCCGCCCTCGCCGCCCTGGAGGCCTATCACTGGCCCGGCAACGTCCGCGAACTCGAGAACATCGTCCGCCGTGCCACCGTCGTCGCCAAGGGCCCCGCCATCTTGGCCTCGGACCTTCCGCCGGAAATCAGCGCCCCAGCCCGCCCCGCCGCGCCCGCGGCGTCCACCCCCTCCGCCCTGCCGCCCGTCGTGCCCGTGCCGACGGCCTCCCCATACCCGGGCACGGGTGCCGCCCCCGCTCCCGCCCCGGCGCCGTCTGCACCGTCCGGTCCCGCGTCCGCCGTGTCCGCCGCGACCGCCGCGCCGGCCACGTTGCCGGAGCTGGCCCTGGCGCTGTTCCGCCACGCGCGTTCGGACCCGCGCCTTCGCATCCTTCCCGCCGTGGAGCGCGAGTTGATCATCCATGCGCTCCGCGAGACGTCCGGGAACCAGGTCCAGGCCGCCAAGCTCCTTGGCATCACCCGCGCCACCCTCCGCAAGCGTGTCGAGAAGTTCGGCATCCGCCGCGAGCTGAACGTGGCCTAGCCGACCCTCCATTCGGCCGCCCCCTGCGCCCATGCCCGCGTTGCCCGTCCTCACCCCCGCCGGGATGCGCGCCTGGGAACGGGCCACCTGGAACGCCGGGGCGCGAGAGGCCGACGTGATCGCGCGGGTCGGGGCCGAGGTGGCCCGTGCGGCGCGCCGCATGGCCCCGCGCGGCCCGGTGCTGCTGCTGGCCGGGACGGGACACAATGGCGACGACGTCCGTGCGGCCCTGCCGCACCTGTTGCCCGGCGACGCGACGCTTCTCGAGGTGGCCGATCCCGCCCGGGCCCTTGGCATCCTGCAGGCGGCGTTGAGGACGCGGCCCGCGTTGGTCGTGGACGGGTTGTTCGGCATCGGGTTGAACCGGCCGCTTTCGCCGGATTGGAAGGCGATGGTCGAAGCACTCAACGCGTCCGGCGTCCGGGTCCTTGCCGTGGATGTGCCGTCGGGGTTGAACGCGTCGGACGGATCGTCCTGGGGGGCCGTGGTGCGGGCGGAGGAAACGTTGACGGTGGGTGCTCCCAAGCTGGGCATGATCTCGGGTGACGCCAGCCGCCACGTCGGGCGCATGTGTGTCACGGGGGATGTGGGGCTCGTGGCATGGACGGCGGCGGGGATTCCCGAGGATGACATTGCGGGCGAATGGGGAAGGCCCGGGGACTTCGAGGGCTGGCCGCAGCCCCGGTGCGTGGATGGGCACAAGGGCAGCCACGGGCACGTCCTGGTCGTGGCCGGCAACGTCGGATACCACGGAGCGGCCGTGCTGGCCGTTCGCGGCGCGCTGCGTGCCAACCCGGGCTTGGTCACGGCTTGGACCCATCCATCGGCCTACCTGCCCGTCGCGTCGCAGGTGGCCTCGGCGATGGTGCAGGCCTGGGAACCCGCTCGCGAGGTGCCGGAGGGCGTCACGTGCATCGTTGTGGGTCCGGGCCTTGCGGGGCCGGGCGTCGATCCATGGTGGGCGGAACGCGTGCGCGCATGGTGGGCCCATTCGCCGACGGCCATGGTCGCGGATGCGTCCGCGCTCGACTGGCTTGCCAAGGGGCACGTGGGGCCGGGAAAGGTACGCGTGTTGACGCCGCATCCGGGCGAGGCCGGCCGGTTGTTGGGCTGTCCTGCCACGCACGTGCAGGCCGACCGCGCAGGGGCCTTGCGACGGCTCGCGACGGACTTCGACGGGGCATGGGTGGTGTTGAAGGGCCACGCGACGCTCGTGGGGCGAAGCGGCCTGAAGCCGTGGTGGAACTCAACGGGCAACCCATGGCTCGCCCAAGGCGGGAGCGGCGATGTCCTCGCGGGGTTCATGGGCGGGTTGCTCGCGCAACCGTCGTTGGCGTCGGACCCCGGCCGGGTCGTGCGCGCTGCCGTCCTGGAGCATGGCGCCGCCGCAGACCGCCTGCTGGCTGATGGCCCGGGCTGGACCACCGAGGACCTCGCCCGCGAGGTCGGCCGGGGCATCGGGCGCTGCCAACCCTCCCTCGCATGACCCGGCACGGCGCGGTCGTCGTCCTTGGCCCCTGCCCACATCGTAGCCGGTGGAGTCCTGCGGCCGGTTGCCGCCCATCCACGTCACGCCGCGAAGCCTGGGATGCTAAAGATGGGCAAGGCGTCACGTTCCGCGCGCAAGCGCACGTCAACACCACGATGGCCAAGGGAATGGGAAGGACGTGAAGTGGGTCGGTGGCAGAGGGTGCGGACGATGCGGAAGGCAGGGGCCGTCGCGCGGACCGGGCTTGGCTGGCCGACATGGATTCGAACCATGACTAAGGGCTCCAAAGACCCCTGTGCTACCTTTACACCATCGGCCAGCAGCGGTCTGAGCTTCGGGCAGGGGCCCGGTTTCGGGCAACTTGAAACTTCCCCCGGCGACGCGCCCGACGCCTAATGGCGCCCTTCGGGCGAGTGGTGAAATGGCAGACACGCGGGACTTAGGATCCCGTGGCGCAAGCCGTGCAGGTTCAAGTCCTGTCTCGCCCACCATCCCCTCCGGCGTCGGCCGTCGCTCGTGCAAATTGACGCTGGGCGAAGCCGGGCGGTAGCGTGCACGCAACATGCTCCCCATCATCGAAGGCCTGCTCGTGCTCCAAGACCGCGACCGCCGCCTCATCCGGCTTCGGGCGGAATTGGAGACGGTGGCCCCCCAACGGATGCTGCTCCGGGGCAAGGCCACGCACGCCCAGGCAGCCCTCGACGAGGCCAAGCGGCGGCTCGGCGCGGCCGAGAGCGAGCGCAAGACCCTGGAGCAAGAGGCCGCCACGCTGCGGCAACGCATCCAAAAGCTTCAGGCCGAGCAGCAAGCCACGCGCTCCAACGACCAGTACAAGGCCTTCCAGCACCAGATCGAGTCCAACGAGGCCGACATCCGCAAGCTCGAGGACCGCGAGATCGACCTCATGGAACAGGTCGAGCGCCTCTCCAAGGAGTTCCAGGCCGCCAACGGACTCGCCGCCGCCCAGAAGAAGGAGACGGACCAGCACGTGGCCGACGTGGACGCCCGCGAGGCCAACCTGAATGCCGAGCTGGCGGCCGTGGTCACGCAACGGGCGCAACACGCGGCCTCCCTGGACCCGGCCGCCGTCACCCGCTACGAGCGAATCCTCAAGACCCGAGGCGACAACGTCCTGGTGGGCGTGCACCGCCAGACCTGCGGCGGGTGCCACGTCAAGCTGCCCATCCAGGTCATCCTCCAGGCCAAGGCGCAGGTGGACCTTGTCAACTGCACCAACTGCGGCCGCCTCCTGTACTACACGCGCGACATGGAGTCGTGAGCCACCGCGCGCCCTGCCCATGGGCCCTGCCAATGGGGTCAGATCTGTAACATTGACGTTTGATGGCCACTGTCGGCCGGTAGGGAACAGGAAACCGGGGACGGGCCGTTCGCGGGAACACCCCGGAAGCCCGAATGTCAAATATCAAGATCTGACCCCTCTGGCCCGATGTTGCCGGCCGGTTCCGGCGTCTCCTCGGCCTCGGAGGCGTCGGCCTGGAGGCCCAGGGCGATGACGCGGTCGGTGGCCTCCGAGAGGTAATCGTGGAGCAGCTTGGAGAGCTGGAGGTATTGGGGCCAAAGGACCTCGTCCACGAAGCGAATGGGAATCTTGGCGCGCACGGTGGTGCGCCGTTGGCGCGGATAGCGGTAGGGCTTCAGGCCGTAGCGACGCATCAAGGCAAGGAGCAGTCGTCGCGACCATCCATCCGTGAGGCTGAAGGTGTACTCCACGGGCGGGTCCTCGACCTTGAGCTTCTCGAGGCGCGCGCGGATGCGGTCGCGGGCGGCGGCGGCGGCCTCGCGTTCGCCGGGCGTGCCCGCGCCGGCATGGAGGGCCTCGACGGCGGCGAGGCGGCGCAGGAGCTGGTCCTCGTCCATGGCCGCGCTCAGGCCTCCGGGGTGACGCCCAGGACGATGTCGAAATGCGCGGACAGCTCGCCGGCCTTGGACTGGGGCACGGGCTTGAAGGGGACGAGCAGCAACGCGCGGGCCTTGGGATCCTTCACGGATTGCAGGATGCCGTCCTTGGCGTTCTGGGGCTCGCCTTCGATGTAGCACTGCGTCGTGAACTTGGGCCGTCCGGGCACCTTGACCGCGACGTGGATGTGCGGCGTCCGACCCGGGTAGGGTACGGGCTTGATTGTCCGGAACACGTACTCGCCGGAGGAGGCGGTGAGGAACCGGCCGAAGCCCTGGAAGCGCAGGTCTCGCTTGCCCGCATTGTCGCTCTTGGAGTGCAGGTACACGCCTTGGGCGTCGGCCTGCCAAATCTCCACGGTGGCGTTGCGGAGGGGCTGGCCGCGCGCGTCCAGGATCCGGCCGCCCAGCCATGTCACCACGCCAGCGGACGGATCGAGCGCGTCATTCACCACGACCAGGTCGTTGTCCGTGTCGAGCGGGAGCTTGTCCGGGTAGAACGGCCCCTCGGTCTGGGGCGGCGTCTCGCGCAGGGCCGCCGCGTAGGCCCCCGGCACGGACAGGAACGCCGCAGACCACGCGGCGGCACGAAGGAAACGGCGGCGGGGGACGATGGGGAAGGAGGCGAGCGGGTTCATGAGTGGGGAGGGAAGGAGGAAGGGGGAAGGATGAGGGATGAAGGTTGAAGGAGATCGTGGGGATTAGGGGGAAAATGGGCTTCGGGGGGTGGCGACGGCGGGCTTGGACGTGCTGTTTCGGTCGGCCTTGCCGGAGGCCCAGACGATGCCGCGCGTGACCATTTCGAGGAAGGCAGGGTCGGAGAAGGTGGCGTCCGAGTGTCCGAAGGTGGTTCCGAAGACGCGGGCTCCATGGAAGTCGTTGGCCCATGCGACGGCATGGGTTGAGCCGTCGCCCTCGCTGCGGGCGGTGGCAAGGGCGGTGGCCTTGGGCCAGAGCTTCTCGACGATGTAGAGCTCGTCCATCGCCGTAGTCCAAGGGGCTTGGAAGCCCTGCATCGCGGGATGGGCGGGTGCGACGACGGTGACGGGGTAGCGGCTTTGATGGTCGTGGCGGCGGCTGGTGACGCCCAGGAACTCGCGCCAGTCGTCGATGGCCGCGGCCCGGTACGTGTGCATCGCGCAATGCACCACGACGGCGGGCGTGCCGCCGCGATGCCCGGCCACGACGCGGCGGATGTACGCCGGGTCGTCCGTGTCCGCGAAGCACTCGTTGTGCACGACGACGTCATAGGGCTTGGACCAGCCGGGGTTGTCGTACAGCGGGATTTGCCCGCGGGTGCCGTTGCCGCCCTCGTGGACGACGGTGAAGCGGACGTCGGCACGCCGGGCGGCCCAGTTGGTGAGCTGGCCGGACTGGAAGGGATAGTTGTGGCAGCAACCGCCGGTCACGAGCAGCAACTGCAAGGGGCGACCGGAGTACAGCTTCGGGACCGGCGACTCGGCGCGGACGCTTGCTTGGAGCAGGACGCCGAGGCCGGCGACGAGGGCCATGGACATGCGGGACATGGAGACAGGCAACCAGACGGCTCACGGCAAGGCCAGCCGGGAATCCTGCGCCGCCCCACATCGTCCGTTCGACTCGCCCTGCAAAAGGTCCAACGGGCCGAAAGGCGATTGCCCAGGACAAGGCGAAGCTGTCGGTCTCATTCCCCATTGAGACTCGCATAATAGGGTGTCATTCAGGCCAGAGAGTGGATTGCTTGTAGCATGCGGCAATGATGGAGCGTCGACGGCGCATGCGGCGCAGGGCGGCGGTGGCTTGCATGCTCAGTTCCCAGGCCTGCGTGGCGATCAGGTTGCCAATCTGGTGTGTCTTGAGGTTTCCCCACATGTACTCGACCGGATTGAGCTCCGGGGCGTATGCCGGGAGTCGTTCCACCTCGATGCGTCCGCCAGTGCCGGCCACATAGTCCTGAACCATTCGGCTCCGGTGCATCGGGGCACCATCCCAGATGATGGTCAGCTTTCCCGGAACATGCCGCTGCAGGTGCCGCAGGAACTCGATCACCTGCGGACCCTTGATGCTGCCCGGGTGGATCTGGAAGTAGAACCGGTAGAGAGACATTCCGCCGATGATGGAAAGGCTCTTCCATCCAAAGTTTCCTGGATGACCGGTGTCTTTCCACGAGGGGCCCACGTGCGCACCCGGGTGGGGCGGGTGCTCAATCCGCTTTCGTCGATGAAGACAATGGTTCGACCCTCTTTGCGGGCCTTTTTTTTATCGCCGGCCATTCGACCCGCTTCCACCGCCGTATCTTCGCTTCGTCGCGCTCGATCGCCCGACGTTCTGGGCGTTGGCAACTGAACCCATTGTCGCCCAGCAGACGCCAGACGTGTCCGGGATGGTATTGGACGCCCGTCAGCTCCTCGATGAGCGCCGAGACCCGCGGAAGAGTCCACAGATTCGTCTTGTAACCGCGGCTCACCGGGCCAGCGACCAGAGCCTTCACGACCATCGCTGCTTGGACCGCCGACAGCTTGGACTTGCGGCCCGCCTTGCCTTTGCTGGCCAGGCCCGCCTTGCCGTTCTTCTGCCACGCCGACTTCCATCGGTAGGCGACTTGGCGGCTCACATTGAGTTTTCGCCCGACTTCCGGGGCTGAATCGCCTTTCGCAAACATTGCTGCGGCCCGAACCCGCCGCTTTTCCATCTGGATATGATCTCGCTTTTGCGCCATGCCGCAAAGCTACACGGTTCATTCAAAATGTCACCCTATTTTGCGAGTCTTAATAAGGATCGAGACCGTCACCTCGCCGTCCTCGCCGCGTGCGAGCCGCACCGTGCCGTCATCCGGTCCTTGCCCGCCCTGGACGAGGCGCACGCGGACTTCAACCGCCACGTCGCCAACATCCAGCGCATCACGCAGCTCCGCGACGTGAACGGCGCCGGCCTTGCCGATGACAAACGCAGCCTGCGCGCACGCATGACGGAATCCGCCAACGCCACCGCCCTCGCGATCCGGGCGTATGCGGTCAAGGCCGGCAACGCGGAACTGGCCGCGAAGGCCAACATCCCCGTCAGCCGAATGAACGAGGCACGCGACACGGTGGCGGCCGTGATGGCGCGGAACATTCACGCCCTGGCCCTGGAACATCCGGAGGGATTGGAACGTTTCGGGATCACGGCGGACACGGTGGCGCGACTCGGCACGGCCATCGACGCCTACGCGGCCAGCATCGGCAAGCCCCGGGCCGCCACCGCGCAAGGCGCGACCTTGACCCAGCAGCTCGCCGACGAGTTCGACGCGGCCGACGCCGTCCTGACGGGCCAGATGGACGCGTTGGTGGGGCAGTTCCGCGCCACCGAGCCCGCCTTGGTCGAGGCGTATCGAAGTGCACGCGCGTTGGTTCACCTGAAGGCCACCCGGGGAACGCCCACCTCCGCGGCCGCACCCGGCACGGCCGGGACCCCCGCCACGGTCTGACCCGACCCGTCCGCACGCTCCCTTCGCCTGGGCGCCCCGCCATGGCCCACGGCCGCGGCGGGGTGCCTTTCTGACCCCGTTGGGACAATGCAACGACTCGCTCCCGCTGCGGCTCACGGAGCTTTGGGGGTGGAAATCACACCAAGACGACAAGACGCAAAGGGGTGGGGGATCCCCACGCTCCCGCCCCCCGTGATCTCGGTGCCTCCGTGAGCCTAGAAACGGCAGTGGGGCAGTCTGTAGGCCGCGTGCCCTCACGCGGCGGCGGCAATGCCACATCCCTCGTGCGCCGGGTCAGGGGACCCGGCCTTCTGCCCGCTTTACGACCACCGCAATCACCCGCTCCATCGGATCGTTCCGACCCGCCCCAACGGGGCATCCTTGGTGAGCCTGGGGCAACGCCCCAGGTCTCCGTCCGGTCGAAGGACATCAGCCCTGAAAGGGCGGCCTAACCGCGAACGAGACCCCAACGTCGTGAACCCAACGCCATCCACGACGCACCTCCCCTAGCCCCCCGTGCGTCGCATGGTGCGGTTCGGCCGCCCTTTCAGGGCTGGTGGGCTCGTTGGGTGGCCCAAACCCAGGGCGTTGCCCTGGGATCACATCGTGCCGCCCCGTTGGGGCTCGGTGGACGGCTGCCATGCGCTCCCATGAGGCCGCGTGCCCTCACGCGGCGACGGCGATGCCGCATTCCCGGTGCGCCGGGTCAGGGGACCCGGCCTACAGCCGCGTCGAGCCCACCACGACCTCACTCGCAGGGTGAGCCCTTGGGTTCCTGCCCGTGAGCCCATCCTCCCTGATGGGAGGGCCCTTTCCTCGTTTGGAAATCCTCTTCGACTGCCGTTTCTAGGCTCAGGGCTTCGCCGGGATCTTCCCCAGCAGGAACGCCCGGCGCTGGTCCGCAAAGTTCTTCAACCCAATCGTTCCACCGCCCCCGGGCCCAAACCCCGTTCCAGCGTGGTCCTGCGTCAGGCTCGTCTCAAACGCCTCCGTCGAGTCCAGCTTCCGCGTGTCCACGCGCACCTCCGCCGCAATCAGGTCATGATACCGCTGCGCCACCGGGCCCAGCTTCGCCCAGTCCAGGTGCTTCTCCGCAATCTCGCGCACCAACGCCAGGTAACGCTCCCGCAAGGCCGGCACCGCCAGCAGCTTGGACAACAAGGGCTTCGTCGTGTCCTTCGCGGACACCAGCGGGTCCAGCTCAACCCCCATCCCGCCCCGCCCGCCGCCGGGACCCATCGGTCCCGCAGGCCCTCCCGGCTGTCCCGGTTGAACAGGACTGGTCGCGCCGCCCGGACCTCCCGGGCCTCCGGGACCTCCCGGCCCTCCAGGGCCTCCAGGGCCACCGGGACCGCCCGGGCCATCCCACCCGCCGCCACCGGGACCGCGCCGTCGTCCGCCCGGACCGCCCGGCCCACCGGGCCGACCCGCGCGCGTGAAGCCCTCGTTCGTGTCGCCCGGCAACACGTGGAACTTCCCTTGCCCGTCCTGGCACAGGACGTAGTCGCTCGCGCGCACCCAGTACCCGTCGTTGTTCACCAACGCGTTCTCCAACGCGAGAAAGCGCAGCGCGCCCTCGACGTCCAGGATCGGCTCCAACGCCTTCTCCAACTGTTCCGTCGGCGTTTGGTTCAAGACCTTGCACAACTGGACCAGGTCCGACCACGCCTTGGGGTCCTCCTTGCTCTTGAGGTCGTAGATCTTCTTGTACGGCGCCGCGTCGTCGCCCAGGTACTCGAGCCCGCCCTTCGCGTTGGGCGACCCGGGCACCTTCCACCGAGCCGCCTTGGCCGCCTTGAAGTGCTGCTGGGCGAAGTCCTTGTTGAACTGCTCGACGTTCGCGTAGATGCCCCACGACTCGCCGTTGATCACCAGCTTCACGAGGTTCGCGCGCGGGGCGGGCACGTATTGCCGCGCCACGTCGCAGTACAGCACCGCACGCAGGAAGCTCGGGTCCTCGTGGCTGTTCAACAGGTTCAACGTCCGGAAGCCGTCGATCGCCTGCCCCTCCTTGAACGCGTCCAACGAGAGATTCAACGACCGCTTCTGGCCCGTTCCCACCATGTTGTAGGACGAGTTCCCGCGGAAGTGAACGCCCACGTCCTCGTAGGTCTTGCCATCCACCAGCAGCTTGGCCGGCACCTCCACGTCCGAGCCATGGAACGCCTCCAGTTCCTTCTCCCAGTCCGGGCTCTCGAACGTCAGGAACAACGTCCGCAACACCCCGGGGTCATACAGCGGCTTGCCCGCGTGCGACGTCGCGTCGGCCGGCGACACCCTGGGTCCCGGCTTGGGCGGCGTGGCATTCTCCCGGCGCGGGCCGCCCGGCCCAAAGCCCCCGCGGCCCGGCCCGCGTCGTTGCGGACCACCACCGCTCGCCGCCTCCTTCGCCAGGAACTCGCGCGCGGCGTCCCGCTCCAGCGCGTCCAGCTTCTTGTTCCCATCCTTGTCGAACTGCTTGAGCAGCTTGCGGTCCGGCTGCACCCCGCCGGGAGGACCGCCAAATCTTCCTCCAGCCGCACCAGGGCCGGATCGTCCTCCGGCAGCCGCATCGGATTGCGGTGAAGAAGTGAGGGGAGC
>JBJSZF010000198.1:0-1503 GCA_046090125.1 Verrucomicrobiota bacterium | reverse complement strand
GTAGGCCGGGTCCCCTGACCCGGCGCACCGGGCATGCGGCATCGCCATCGCCGCGTGAGGGCACGCGGCCTACAGACTGCCCAACTGCCTTTTCCAGGTTGAATGCACGGATGGGATGCCAGGTTCGCCCGGCGGCGTTGCCAGCCCGGGGCAGGCCAAGCACGATGCCCGGCAAAATGACGCGTTTCCCACCCGTGGCCCCCTGGAGGCCCTTGCGGGCCTTGCAGGTCGTGCTTGTGCTTGCGGCAGCGGCCGTCGCCATCGCCGCAGACCTCGCCATCCCCGCCTTCACCGCGTACACGGAGCTCGACGCCAACGCGGCCCGCATCTCGGAGCGCGGCGGCGTCCGGGCCTGGATCGACCCGGCCCAAAGCGTGAACTGGCATGGGTTGTTTCGCGCCACGGGGTCGGTGAGCGCCCGGTTGTCGTTGTCGTTGCCGGAAGGCGTGGAATCCCGGCTTCGCCTGACCGTCGGGGGGCAGTCGCGCGAGGCCACGGCGCGGGGCGCGGCTTCGGGTGGCCCGTTGGAACTGGGCTTCGGCGAGTTCGAGGTCGCGCGCACCGGATACACGCGCTTCCGACTGGAATCCTTGAACCCAAAGGGTCGCCCGGCCGGCGACCTCGCCACCCTCCACCTGTCCGGTCCCGCCACCGAGGGCGCCCACTTCAACCTCAAGGAACGTCGCAACGCCGCGTCCGTGCACCTGAGCTACATCAACCCCTCCACCAACAAGGAGCCCGTCCACGCCTTCCATTGCGAGGTGACCGCCGTGGAGGATCCCACCACGACCTTCTACATGGCCTGCGGCTGGCACCGGGGCTACTTCGGGATGCAGGTCAACAGCCCTTCCGAGCGCCGCATCATCTTCTCGGTATGGGACAGCGGCGGGGAGGCGGTGGACCGGGGCAAGGTGTCGGACGAGAACCGCGTGAAGCTGGTCGCAAAGGGCGACGGGGTCTTCACCGGGGACTTCGGCAACGAGGGCACCGGCGGGCACAGCCACCTCAAGTACCCCTGGAAGACGGGCCAACCCCAGCGGTTCCTCGTCACCGCCACGCCCACCAACGGGACATTCACCGTGTTCTCCGGCTATTACCTCCACCCGGACTCGCGCCGCTGGATGCTCATCTCCGCGTGGCGCGCGCCCAAGGAGGGTGGAGCCCTGCGCGGCTTGCACAGCTTCAGCGAGAACTTCTGGGGCAGCTCCGGCCACGTCGTCCGCAAGGCCCGCTTCGGGCAGCAATGGCTCCTCGACGCCAACGGCCAATGGCACGAGGTCGTCGCCGCCACGTTCAGCCACGACCCCACCGGCAAGGCCGACCGCCTCGACCGCTTCATGGGCGTGGAGGACGGTCGCTTCTTCCTAAGCCACGGCGGCTTCATCGACGGCTTCAGCCCCTTCGGCCAGCGATTCGAGCGCCCGCCCATGGGCAAGGTCCCGGACGGCCTCGAATGGGTCCGCCCGTTCCTGCCCCCGCAGCCCCACCGAGACGAGTGACCCA
>JBJSZF010000197.1:0-7758 GCA_046090125.1 Verrucomicrobiota bacterium | reverse complement strand
CCAACTGGCTGCCAATCCGCGGCCGCCTCCTCCACATGAAGAACAAGGCCCAACGCGTCCGCGTGGACCTGTCGGAGGCGCACCTCGTGGACCACAGCGTCATCAAGAAGCTCGAGGAAATGGCGCAGGACTGGAAGCTGGAGAACCGCGAGCTGCTCGTCGTGGGCCTCGATGAACACCAGCCCGTCTCGGACCATCCCCTCGCCGCCCGCAGGCGCTCCAAGGCCTGACGGCCACGGACCCGACCCCGGCGAAACATTCACGGCATTGCCATCACCGACGCGTCCATGACCCCTTCACGCATCGTTTGCTGCCTCGCGACCCGTTGTTCCATCGCCCTTGCTGCCGCCCTTGCAGGGTCGGTCGCCCAAGGCGCCGAGATCAGCGAGAACGCGAACATGTGGATCAGCTACTTCGGCGACCACCCCCTGGGCACCAATCGCTGGGGCGTTCATCTCGAAGGCCAGGCCCGCCTCGCCCAGATGGGCGACACCTGGCAGCAGATCCTCATCCGCCCCGGCATCAACTACACGCTCAACCCCAGCGTCACACTCTCGGCCGGCTATTGCTTCATCGAGCAGTTCGGATATGGCGAGTTCCCCATCGCCCATGACTACCCCGTGCACGCCTCTTGGGAGCAGGTGGCCTACACCCATCCGGCCTTTGGGTTGAACTGGATGCACCGGGCGCGGCTGGAGCAGCGATGGATCGGCCAGATTCACAAGGTGGGCGAAAGCTGGGACGTCGCCGACTACCGCTACGAGAACCGCGTCCGCTACATGCTCCGCACCACCATCCCCCTCACGCGCGACAAGAACTGGTACGTCGCCCTCTGGGACGAGGTGTTCGTCAACTTCGGCGACAACGTCCTCCGGAACGACTTCGACCAAAACCGCGCCACCACCGCCCTCGGGCGCAACCTCTCGAAGTACGTGCGCCTGGAGGTCGGCTTCATGGAGCAAACGATCCAAAGACGCGGCGGCAACGTCTGGGAACACAACCACACCTTGTCCGTCTCCCTATTCTCCAAGGCGCCCTTCGGCAACTAGTCGCCGCCACCGAGCCCGGCGCGCTTGCTGGGGCGTCGGGTGAATCCTCACGGGAGCGCGCCCGCGTCCCGGCGGGTGTTCCAAGCCTCCACCAACCCCGGGAACCCACAGCCCTCGCACAGGGCGTTCGACGCGTCGCAGAAGTCCGCCGCCACCTGGAGGAACCCTTGCTGGATGGCCGCCGTGCGTGGCAGCGGACGCTTCTCGCCGCCCAGGAGCCGCAGCCGCGCCATCTTCAGCACCGCGTTGTCCTCCCCGGGCGGCCATTCAAGGAAACGCCGCCACACCAGCCCTCGCACGTCGTGCGCCGGGTCCGCCACCGCCAACGCGCGCGCCCAGAGCCACGGCAGGGCCACGTTCACCACCAGGTCCACCAACCGAGGGCCGCCCAGCAACGGCGTGGGTCGCGTGGCCCCCGACCGCAGCGTCCAATGCGTCTCCCAGAAGGCGTCTCCGGACGGCTGCAACACGCGCGCCACGTTGGCGAATGCCGAAGCCGTGTCCGCCGTGTTCAGGATGGCGTCCACGACCGCCGCGCCCCGCGGCCCGGCTGCCAGCCAATGCCCCGCCAAGGCAACTCGCCGCTCTGGATGGTTCGCCGGGCGCAACCCCGCCAGCCGCCATGCGTCGCGGGGAAGGGCGCCCAGCGGCCAGCGCCCCGCCTCGCGCCACCAACGGTCCCACATCGCCCGCAGGTGCCCGGCGTTGGGCCCCTCGGGTTGCGCCGGAAGCAGGCCCGACAACCCAAACAAGCACGCCTGCGCGCCCAGAAGATCCATGCGATCGCGCTCCGGCGACGCCCACTCCGCCAGGCAACGAAGGGGCCAGGTGTTGTGCCGGTAGCCCAACGCCGACACGAGGCCCTCCCACAATGCCCCCTCCCATCCCCGATGCCGTGCCCGGTGGATGAACTCCCCCGCCTTGCGATCCAGCCGATGCCGCGCCGCCTGCAACAGCAACGCCTCCAGCCCCGCCGTCCCTAGGCGTCGCAAGGGCGCGCAACAGCCGCCGCGAACGTTCGCCGGGATGAGCCCGGGTGCCTCCCCTTCCAGCCACGGCACCAGGTCCCGCAACGGAGCCTCCAGGCCGGCCTGCATCGTCCACGTCGGCACCGGCGATCCACCCGTGGGCCTCTCCCACACGACATGCAGCACGACCGCCCGATAGGCCGGGTTCCGGTCATGCCCGTGCACGCTCCAGCCCGAGGCATCGACGTCGATTTCCACGTCCCCCTGAATGGGCGGGCCGTCGTCGAAGCGGACGATGGCGCCGCGAAAGTCCGGACCGGGCCCACGGTTCCAGAAGCCCGGATGCAGGATGCGCAGGGCACGGCCATCCGTCAGGAGCAACCCGTCGCGCAGCACGCGTTGGTGCCGCCAGATGTGTTGCAGCCAATGCTCGGGCGGGCGCGCCTCGTCGCGCAGGCCGGAGCCGCGCCGCCAAGCCTGGAGCCATTCCGGATAAAACCCGTCGTCGGTAGCTGGAATCATGCGGCCGAGCTTCGGGGCCGTTCGCGCCTCACGTCAAAAAGGCGGAGCCCCGGCCATCTGCTGGGGTGCTTGGGAAGGTCCGCTCACGGGACCGTAGAGGTCACGGATCCCCCGATGCATGCGTCGCGCCGCCCCATCGCCCCCTGCCCTCCGCTTCCCGCTTCCCGCTTCCCGCCCATGGGCCATCGCCGGCCTCGGGATGCCCTGTGCCCCGTGGCCCCCCATGGTTTCCATGCTCGACCAACGGCGGCGGAAGGGCATCATGGCCTTTGAATGTTGATTACGAACCTGAACCCCGACGCCGACATTGGAGCCAGCGCATGGCATGTCGACTTCGAGGGGCACGGCCTCCTGTTGGACGCCGGCATCCATCCCAAGCGCGAGGGCAAGCACGGGCTTCCGCTCCTCGACCGCGTCCCCCAGAACAGCGTGGACGCCATCGCGATTTCCCATTGCCACCACGACCACGTGGGGGCGTTGCCCGTGGCGCTCCGCCGGTTCCCGCACGCCAACGTGCTGATGACCGAGCTGAGCTATTTCCTGGTCGAGCGCATCCTCCACAACTCCGTGAACGTCATGCAGCGGCAGCGGGACGAGCAGGGGATCCGCGAGTACCCGCTCTACACCCACGAGGAGGTGGACGACTACGCCGCCGTCATCATGGGCTACCAGTACGGCCGCCAGGTCGAGTGGACCCACCCGCACCGGCGCAAGTCCGGCAAGACGATGCCCACCCTCGAGTTCCTCGACGCCGGCCACACCCTCGGGTCCGCCGGCGTCATGGTGCGCGGGGCCAAGGAGTCCCTCCTGTACTCCGGCGACGTGTGCTTCCATGACCAGACCATCCTCCGGGGCGCGGACTTTGGGGATGCGCGGGCCGACGTGCTGATCCTGGAGACGACGCGCGGGGCGCGGGCCGCCGTGCCGGGCATCACCCGCGAGACCGAGATCGAGCGGTTGCTCACGGCCGTGTCCGCCACGTTCAAGCGCAAGGGTTCCGTGTTGATCCCCGCCTTCGGCCTCGGGCGCACCCAAGAGATCCTCGCGCAGCTCGCGCTGTGGATGGCGCAGGGCAAGCTCAAGCGCCAGCCCGTGTACATCGGCGGCCTCGGCAAGGTCTTCTCCGAGATCTACGACCTCGAGTCGCACCGGGCCAACCGCAGCCATCGCAACCTCAAGCTGACCGAGGCGCTCGACCTGCGCGTCCTGTCCGTCAACCAGGTTGCGTCCCTGCGCCTCGCCACGCCCCACCTGTTCGTCCTCACCTCCGGGATGATGAACGAGAACACCGCCGCCCACGACCTGGCCGCGCGCATGGCCCAGGACGAGAAGCACGGCATCTTCTTCGTGGGCTACGCGGATCCCGACACCCCCGGCGGCCGCCTCAAGGAAAGCAAGACGGGCAAGCGCTTCCGCTTCAGCGAGGGCGCCGGCGACCTCAAGCGCCGCTGCATCATGGACGACTTCGACCTGAGCGCCCACGCCCAGCGGGAGGACCTCCTCGGGCTCGTCGCCCGCGTGCAGCCCAAGACCGTCCTCCTCGGCCACGGCGACGGTCCCGCCCGCGCCTGGATGTCCAAGGAAATCCAACGGCGTCATCCACGCATCCGCGTCGTCCAGCCCGGGCCCGGCGAGAAGGTGAAGGCATAGCGGGCGGGCGGCTCCGGATGCTGTCTGGATCTGGGCGAGCGCCGGGGGCGTCGGGAGGCCACCGCAGGGCGAGGCTCGCCAAGCCCGTTGCCGTGCCCAAGGATGCCGGCGTGAACGGAGCGACGGAGACGGGCGCGGTGCCCCAGGCCGGCGGGGGGCTCCCGCCCGGCATGGGGAACGCCTATGGGTTCGCCATCCTGAACGCGCTGTCGTTCCAGATGGTGCTGGGCGGCCCCATGGTGTTGTACGCGAAGTCGCTGGGGGCGTCGGCGACCGTCCTTGGGCTGGTGGCGGGCTTGATGCCCATCATGACGGTGGCGCAGTTGCCGGCCGCTCGATTCATCCCGCGCGTGGGCTACAAGCGGTTCGTGGTGGGCGGCTGGACGACGCGGGTGCTGTTCATCGTGGGCATGGCGCTGGTGCCGCTGGCGGGGGGGTGGCTTAACGAGGGCTCGCGGCTGGCGTTGATGATGGCGTTGCTGTTCGCCTTCAACCTGTCCCGTGGCATCTCGAGCTGCGCGTGGCTGCCCTGGATCACGCACCTGGTGCCCGCAACCGTGCGCGCCCGCTTCCTGGGGATTGACCAAGCGTGCGTGAACGCCGCGAGCGCCCTGGCCTTCGTCCTGGCGGCCGTGTTGCTCGGGACGCAGGCGTCGGCGGGCCGCTTCGCATGGGTCTTCGCACTGAGCGCGGCGGCCGGCTTCGGCAGCCTGCTGTACCTGCGCCGCATGCCGGACGCGCCCGTTCCCGCCGAGGACGACACCGGCAAGGGCCCTGTCCCGTGGGGCGCGCTGGCCGCGCACCCGCCGTTTCGCCGTCTCCTGGAGCTCAATGCGGCATGGTCCCTGGCCTACGGCGGGCTCACGACCTTCATCGTGGCGTTCCTGAAGTCGGCGGCCGTCATGGGCGAGCGCACCGTCCTGCTGGTGATGTCCTTGTCCTTCGTGGGCGGCCTTGCCTCGTATGCCGTCGCGGCCGGGCGCATGGAACGACTCGGCTCCAAGCCGGTACTGGGTCTCACGATGGCGATGGGGATGCTGGCCACCATGGGCTGGACGCTGGTGGCCGGGGGCGCGGCGGGATCGGGCGTGACATGGCCCTGCGTCCTCGCGCTCATGGTTGGGCTTTGCAACGCCTTGTTCAGCGTCGCCAACAACCGGCTCGCCATGGCCATCGTACCCGCCATGGGCCGGAACCACTTCTTCGCGCTGTTCGCCGTGGTGTGGCAGTTGACGCTGGGCGTCTCCCCGGTCCTGTGGGGCTTGATGCTGGACGCCGTGGGCGACCGCTCGGGCCCATGGCTCGGGATCACCTGGAACCGTTACTCCGTCTTCTTCGGGCTGGCGTGCGCCGCCTTTGCATGGGCCTTCCACCTGGCGCGACGCCTGGAAGAACCCAAGGCGGCCGGGGCCGACGCCCTCTTGCGCGAGTTGCTCGTCCAAAACCCTCAGCGCTGGCTGGTCCGGATGTTTGGGAGGTGACCGGCCTGCGCGGCGACGGTGTGGCCCGTCCTGCCGTTCGATGCGTGCCCCAGGGTCTGTCCGTAGGCGAAGCATCGCGATGGGCGGTGGAGAAGGCCCCCTGCCTCTCGGGCAGGATGGGAGGGCTCCGTGGAGCGTCGTCTCGACGAACGGCCCAGCCGCAAGGCGCCGACCCCAACCTGTTGGAGGTCGGTTCCGCCACCCAGACGCTCGTGGCCAGGGCGCCCGACCCAGGCGGCCTCTCCCGGCAGGAGGCCGTCCGACGGTTGGTCGAGGTCATGGGTCCACCATTCGACGTGAAGGCGGGCCGCCCGTCGCGCGCGGTTGGAAGGGGGAACGGTAGTCGGGCCGGATCCCGAGCGCGAACGTCCCGGACGCGACGGGGTCCGCCAAGGGGGCGGGCCAGCGACAGGTGTCGCGCGTGGGCCACAACGTGTTGGCGGACGCGGCGTCCTCAGGATCTCGGCACGACATGGAGAACCGCGCTTAAAGGTCCCGCCGAGCGATCCTGCTGGATTACGGACGCCCCTGCTGCCGGATCCCTGTGACACTGCGGCAACCTCCGGCTTCCGCTAACGCCTCGGCCCGCACTTCCCGCTTGGCCTCGGGGACGCCGCGGTTTTTCCTTCTGGTGTCCTTGCGGCGGGCGCGTCCCCAGCGGGGGCGTTCACCACATTCTCAAGATAAGATGAAGCTTCGCGTTTCGATCACGTTTGCGGCGACGGCCATGGCCCTCGTCGGCTGCTCCACCCATCCCAAGGCCTCCAAGACCATCGAGCAGGTCATGGAGGAAGGCTTCGAGGGCAAGACGTCCCTGTGCGCCAAGGTTTCCAAGGGCGAGGGCACGGCCAAGGACCTGGAGACGATGGTGGGGTTGACGTACCAACTGACGCTCAACACGCCGCCCAGGGGCGACCTGCAAAGCTGGACCGAGAAGACCACGGCGCTCCATGCGGCGGCCAAGGCCCTCGCGGCCGGCAGCCCCGGTGCGGCCGACCAATGGAAGTCCGCCGTCAACTGCAAGGCCTGCCATTCCGTCCACAAGCCCAACTAGGCCCGGTTCCGGGTTGAATCGCCCGGGACGCGCCGTTCGCGGCCTTCGTCCCGGGCGTTGCTGTCCCATGCATACCGCCCTTTCCCGCACGCCGTCTTGGGTCCTTGCCGCCTGCATCGTGGCGGCGGCGGCGCGCGTCATGGCGGTGGAGGTGCCGGTCGAGGACTACCAAAGGCTGTTGCAGCGCGTCGCCAACCAGGAGGCGGCCATCGAGTCCTTCCGCCGCACGTTGCAGGACCTGCGGGTGGAGGTCGTTCGGATGCGCTCCGCAACGGAGCAACTCAAGCCCCTCGCCACCGCGCCCCGGCCCTATGCCACGACCGACCAGCTCCGGCAGGTCGCGGAGCAGGTTCGGTCTGTCGAGCGCAACCGCGTGGCGGACCGCCAGCAGATCCTGCTGGCCATCGAGGGACTCCGGGGCCTTGCCAAGTCGAGCGTGGTGACGCCCTTGAAACCGGGTGGCCCGGCCCCGCGACCCAAGGCCAAGGGCGATGCGAAGGGCAAGGCCCAGCAGAAGGCCCTGCCCAGGAAAAAGGCGGCTTCCTAGCCGGACCCAGACGCCGGGTTCCCCCCCGGCCAGCGCCAGTGGGCGTTGACCTGCGGGCGTGCCTTCCGGCCCTGAAACTGCTTGGATCGTGGGGATGCATTCCCGACGAAGGAGGGCGGCGTGGGCGTGGGCCTGGCACCTGGTGGTGGCGTGGGTCGTGGCGGGCAGTCCATCGGTCGTCGTACGTGCCCAGTCCTTGGTCACCACCAACGGCGTGTGGAAGATGTTCAAGGGCACGACCGAGCCCGCCGCCACGCGGCTCCAGTGGCGTGAAGTCGGATGGCCATCACCCAGTTCATCGGCGGTCAGGCCGTGGTGCTGTCGGGGTCGTCGGTGCTCGCCGACCCGGCCACCCCGCCCGACGCTCCGTCGTCGGTGCCGATCGCCGGCGACGACCGTCGACGTCACGGGTTCGCCCTGGCCGGTGGTGACGTTCGGCCCTGACGTCCCGCGGCGACCGGGGAGTACAACGACACCGAGGTCATCC
>JBJSZF010000196.1:0-4081 GCA_046090125.1 Verrucomicrobiota bacterium | reverse complement strand
ACAGGAACCCAGGGGCTCACCCTGCGGGTGAGGTCGAGGTAGGCCCGGTTCGGCTGTAGGCCGGGTCCCCTGACCCGGCGCACCGGGCAAGAGGCATCGCCACCGCCGCGTGAGGGCACGCGGGCTACAGACGGACCCACTGCCGTTTCTAGGATCAGCCTTCCTTCACCTCGGAATCAGCGAAAACAAGGGTGGAGGCCCATCCAGATCACAAGGACTCAGGCATTCGCAGGGCCCGATGTCCCACGGATGATGGCACTCAACCCCATTGAAACTCTTTCTGGGCAAACAGGACACAACGCATGGTCGTCGTCATGTCCATGGCCATTCGAGATATTCACAACATATTGGTGGCAAAATATTTAGAATTCCATAATGCCCGACGGATTGGGTGTTTCCGTCTCCAACTAAAACGACTTTCACCCGCTTTGTCGCCCGCCCAAGTCCCGTTCCAGCGTCACAGGCTGTTGACGCGACAACGCATCAGCAACCCTGACCAAGACTCGCGGCGACGCAGCCCTCTCCTCGCCCGCTCGCTGCTCGGTGCCGGGTCCCTGCCTTCCGGCCTTCTTCCCAGCGCCGGACACCGCTTCAGGATTCCCCACGCAGGCTGACGCGGTGCATCCCGAAGCCGTTGGTGAGACGGGAGCGGGATGCGGGGAGAGAACGGGTCCCGCACGGCGGGAAGACGACGAGGCGGCCGGGGACGACCGCGCTCCTGGCGTTCTGCCAGCCACGACATTCTTGGGAACACCGACAACCTTGGGATGCACGGCGCTGACGAGGACCGGGAGTTTTGGATTGATTCCCAAACCGACCTCCCTAGCATCGCAGTCATGCTTCCGTCGGCGCGTCGCAAGGTAGTCCTCGTAGCGGTCCCTCGGGACTGACGTGGCCTGCCTCATGATCGCCTACTGGCTCCTGGGTCGCCCGCAGTTCCCCGAGGGATTGCGGGTTTTCGATTTCCGGGGCCTTGCCGCAGCGCGGGCAGCAGGTTCGGCCGGGAACGACGCCACCGAACCCATGCCTGAGCCGCGCAAGAGCAGAAGGATATAAGACATGCAACGACACACCATCTCCGTCCTCGTCGAGAACAAGTTCGGCGTCCTCACTCGCGTCACCGGGCTTTTCTCCGGACGCGGTTACAACATCGACACCCTCAACGTAGGGCCGACGCAGGATGAGTCGCTGAGCCGCATGACCATCGTCACCCGCGGCGACGCATCCACCGTCGAACAAATCGTCAAGTTGCTCGACAAGCTGGTCGATGTCGTCCGCGTCATCGAGTACAAGAAGGGCTCCTACATTGACCGCGAGCTGGTCCTGGTGCGCGTCAAGGCAGATGCCTCCAACCGCGCGGAGGTGTGCTAGTTGGCCGAGCTTTTCCGAGCCAAGATCGTCGATGTGCAACCAGGGTCCGTCACCGTCGAGCTCACGGGCGGAGAGCAAAAGATCGAGAAGTTCCTGCTCCTCATGAAGGGCTTCGGCATCCTCGACCTGACCCGTACCGGCCAAGTCGCGTTGCCCCGCGAATAGCCATCCGCCCTCGCACGACCGGCCGCTCACCTTTGCTTCCCGAGTCACTCTTTCGAAACCTCAACTCGTCATCATCTCATCTGAATATGGCCAAAGTGTTCACTGACAAGGACGCCGACCTCGCCGTCCTCAAGGGCAAGACCCTCGCCGTCCTCGGCTTCGGTTCCCAGGGCCACGCCCACGCCCTCAACCTCAAGGAATCCGGCCTCAAGGTCGTCATCGGCCTTTACGAGGGCTCCAAGTCCAAGGCCGTCGCCGAGGACAAGGGCTTCGAGGTGTTCCCCACCGCCGAGGCCGTCCGCCGCGCCGACGTCATCATGGTGGCGTTGCCGGACACCAAGCAGGCCGCCTGCTACGAGAAGGACATCGCCCCCAACCTCGCCAAGGGGAAGACGCTGCTCTTTAGCCACGGCTTCTCCATTCACTACAAGACCATCGTCCCGCCCAAGGACGTCAACGTCATCCTCGTCGCGCCAAAGGGCCCCGGCCACATCGTGCGCCGCCAGTTCACCGAGGGTAAGGGCGTCCCCAGCCTGATCGCGATCTACCAAAACCCGGGCAAGGACGCCAAGAAGATCGCCCTCGCCTGGGCCAAGGGCATTGGTGGCACCCGCGCCGGCGTCATCGAAACCACCTTCAAGGAGGAGACCGAGACGGACTTGTTCGGCGAGCAGACCGTCCTGTGCGGCGGTTGCAGCGCCCTGGTCCAGGCAGGCTTCGAAACCTTGGTCGAGGCCGGCTACTCGCCCGAGATGGCCTATTTCGAGTGCCTCCACGAGCTGAAGCTCATCGTGGACCTCATGAACGAGTCCGGCATCAGTGGCATGCGGTTCTCCATCTCCGAGACGGCCAAGTGGGGCGACGTGAGCGTGGGTCCCAAGATCATCGACGCCTCCGTCAAGAAGCGCATGAAGGCCGCCCTCAAGGACATCCAGAATGGCAAGTTTGCCAAGGATTGGGTCCGCGAGTACCAGACCGGCTACAAGCGTTACAACGCCCTGCTCAAGGCCGGCGAGAAGCATCCCATCGAGAAGACCGGTGCCAAGCTCCGCTCCATGATGCCTTGGATGCAAAAGCGCAACACCGGCGGCGCCCAGGCTGCCTACTAGCCGTCCCTTCCACCCGGCCCCCGTGCGTGCAACCACGCCGGATGCCGCGCCACAAGGCGTCCCTTGCCAAGGGACGCCTTTTCCATTTCCCCCATGGTGAACCGGATCAACGTGGCAACGGCCCTTGTGCCTGCGGTGGGCCGCGAGCCCCACGGTGGGACACCGATGCTGCATCGATCTGTGCCGGGGCGGGGACCCGGCCCGTAGCCATGCCCCCCTCCCTCCCTACGTCCAGATAAAACCCGGGTTCTTGGCCCGAAGAGCGTGGCGCATGCGGACATATTCGGTGGCTCGCCATGCCGGCCAGTCGCGCGTGGAACCCAGCCTCTTCCCCCCGGGATCCATCACCCAAATTCGTACCGGCACCCGATCCTCGGCCACCTTGGGATGCACCTTGAGCGCGAGGATGTCCGTGATCTTGACCTGCACCTCAGGGACGGGCGGCGCCTCCGGGTCCTCCTTGTCCGCCGTGTAGGACAACTTCCACGGCTTGGGTTCTTGTCCCGGAAGGGCCACGGCCAGCAACGCCGGGGCCAGCTCGTCCACGAAGGACTGTTGCGCCTTCGACAGCACGGACCGAAACGGTTGAAGAAGGTCCACCTGCGCGGCCTCGCGACCGAGGGTCAGGCCATGGAAGGACTTCCGCAACGCCCCGACCAATCCATCGCCCCGCATGGAGGGCAGCTCCAGCTCGGGGACCGCCGCGCGCAGGCACTCCACGCGGGCGACCCATTGCTGCACCCGATGGTCCAGGTTCGGCAAGTCCAGCCAACCGCGCGCAAAGGCGTCGGCCAATGTCGCCCCAGACGTTTCAGGATCGACGTCGCGTTGATGGCGTTGGTCGATCACCAGGCCGAGGAAACGCTCGAACTCGATGGCCGCAACACGTTTGTGATGCCGGTCATACACATGCTCGCGTCGCACTTCGACATGCTGGGGGAACATTTCCCGGAGCCATTCAACCCGCGCCGCCGTGCACTGGGAAAGCAACGTGAGCCGCCCGCCTCGCCCGGTGACCTCGCGGATGGAGGCCGCCACCAAGAGGGACGCATCCTGCACGACGCTCTCGCGGGCCAGCGTGCCCGCCCGCCCGCCCGCAACCAGGCATTCAAGGCTTCCCATGTTGCGACGTTGGCACAACTGGTCCACGAACCCGGCCACGATGCAGCGCTCGAGCGCCTCGGGATCCGCCGCCGTCACGCCCTCGCATTCACCCATCCGCGCCGGCTCAACCCCGTCCGTCGTGGCGGGGGCCTTGTCACGTGGCACGAGCCCCTCGCGGCGCGCCACCTGCATCAACTGCCGGTACGTGTCCTCCACCTGCCGAGCCGTGGCCGCGTGAATGCCGCTGCGGCGGCAGGCCTCGACGGAAAAGCCCGCATTGCGTGCGAACTGCTGGGCGAGAAGCAGCGTGTGAAAGTCGCTGGCTCCCGTGG
>JBJSZF010000195.1:0-10677 GCA_046090125.1 Verrucomicrobiota bacterium | reverse complement strand
AGGGCTCTCAACCCCGCCCAACCACCGGGGCGTTACCCCCTCCCCGCATCCAGATGCATCCGCCTTGACGGGATGTGAAGTTTTTTCAAAAAAAGCATTGCACCGCACAGCTGTCTCCATATTGTCTGCCCTTCCGTTTCGCCTCCAAAGCAAAACGATGAGCGCGGCCGATAACCACGCCACCCGAGGTGGCTGGGGGTGATGGCCGAGTGCGCGGGAGCGAGCGCCCCGTGTCCTGTAGAAAGACTTTGCCCGTGAAAACATTTAGGCCGCTAACGCCGTCAACGCGTTACATCACGTACGCCGACTTTTCGGACATTACCAAGTCCCGACCTGAAAAGGCGTTGGTTTACACCCGGAAGAAGACTGGTGGCCGTAATGCTCATGGAAGAATCACCTCCCGGGCCATCGGCGGAGGGCATAAGCAGAAGGTTCGGTCCGTCGATTTCCGCCGAAGCAAGGTAGGCATCCCTGCCGAGGTACTCGCCATCGAGTACGATCCCATTCGATCCGCCCGGCTCGCCTTGCTCCAATATCAGGACGGTGAGAAGAAATACATCCTTTGCCCCGATGGCCTCAAGGTGGGCGCCAAGGTCATGAATGGCGCATCGGCGAGCCCAGAGGTGGGAAACTGCCTGCCGCTATCTTCCATCCCTGTTGGTGTCACGATCCATAACGTGGAACTTGTTCCCGGGCGCGGTGGACAGATGGTCCGCTCGGCCGGTTCGGGTGCGACACTGATGTCCCGCGATGGCGGGTACGCGCAACTACGCTTGCCGTCGGGTGAAATCCGCAAGGTGCATGAAGGTTGCATGGCGACCATCGGGGCCGTCGGCAATGCCCAGCACGAGAACGTTGTCCTTGGCAAGGCGGGTCGATCGATTCACCGCGGCCGTCGTCCCATGTCGCGTGGCATGGTTCGGAACCCCGTGGACCATCCCAACGGCGGCGGCCAAGGAAAGTCAAAGGGCGGCGGCGGACGGCAACACCTCACTTCTCCTTGGGGTGTGCTTGCCAAGGGCTACCGTACCCGGCCTCGTTACAAGATCTCCAACCGTTTCATCCTGGTTCGCCGGGATGGGCGCCCGATGAAGCAGAAGTAATTTTATGGGACGTTCCCTAAAGAAGGGTCCTTTCGTGGACCACCACCTCGTCGACAAGGTCGTGAAGGCTAAGGCGACAAAGTCCAAGGCTCCTATCAAGACTTGGTCCAGACGATCCACCATCACCCCAGATTTCGTGGGTCTGACCGTCAACGTCCACAACGGGCGCGTCTTTAGTCCCGTCTTTGTCACTGAAAACATGGTGGGCCACAAGCTCGGCGAGTTCAGCCCGACGCGAACGTTCAAGAAGCACGGCGCGCACACCGCCAAGGCAGAGGCAAAGTAGGAGGCATCATGGAAGTCCACGCGATCTACAAAAACTTTCGAATGTCCCCGCAAAAGGTGAGGGAAGTTGTCCGGCAGGTCCAAGGCATGAACGCACTTCAGGCTCTGGCAACTCTGAAGGTAACCCCTCGCAAGTCTGCCCGGGCAGTGGCCAAGACACTTCAGTCCGCGATTGCCAACGCCGAAAACAATCATGGGCTCAAGCCGGAGACCCTGCGCGTGTCCGGTGCGTTCGCGCAAACGGCTGGCCGTCTTCGTCGATTTATCCCCAAGGCCCGCGGATCCGCCGGGCCCATCATCAAGCGTAATTCCCACATCAAGATCGTCCTTAGCGACAACTGATTATGGGCCAAAAGACCAATCCCATCGGCTTTCGTATCCCCGTCAACCACGACTGGCGTTCCAAATGGTTCGCCCCTCGCAAGGACTTCGGTGCTTTACTCGTCGAGGACCAGATGATTCGAGATGTCCTCAAGAAGAAGCTTGAGGGAGCGTCGGTTCCACGGATCAACATTGAACGTGCTGCCAGCCGGTGTCGCGTGACAATCCTAACGGCGCGGCCTGGCGTTGTCATTGGCCGAAAGGGCTCGGAGATCGACAAGCTCAAGGAAGAGTTGTCGAGGATCACCGGCAAGGACATCTACGTGGACATCCAAGAGGTCAAAAGCCCGGATCTCGACGCGCAGCTGGTTGCGGAAAACGTCGCCCTCCAACTGGAGCGCCGAATCGCGTTTAGGCGCGCAATGAAAAAGGCCATCCAGATCGCGATGGACTTGGGTGCCAAGGGAATTAAGATCCGTTGTGCAGGACGTCTGGGCGGCGCCGAGCTGGCCCGCGTCGAAACCTACCACCAGGGCAGCGTCCCGTTGCACACCCTCCGAGCAAATATTGAGTTTGGTTTTGCCGAAGCAAAGACCGTTTATGGCAAGCTGGGAGTGAAGTGCTGGATCTGCAAGGGCGAGTCCAAGCGTGGAGACGCAAGACGCACCGACGGGCAGGTCGGCGTTGGGCCGTCTCAGGGCCCGTTCCCGAAGCCCAATTCAGGCATTGATCGTACTCAACCCTGATCGCGGCGAAAGCCACTCAAAAGGTCGCGAAAACAAAAGGATTTCTTATGGCAATGATGCCGGCACGGGTCAAGTACAGGAAAATGCAGCGGGGAAGCCGAACGGGCATTGCCTCTCGCTGCAACGCAGTCTCCTTCGGCGAGTTTGGGCTACAGGCCCTGGAGCGCTGTTGGATGGACGCAAAGCAAATCGAGGCGGCACGCGTGGCCATCACGCGTCACATGAAGCGTCGGGGCAAGGTCTGGATTCGCATCTTTCCAGACAAGAGCTTCACAAAGAAGCCTCTGGAGGTGCGAATGGGCACCGGCAAGGGCGGTGTTGAGTCGTGGGTCGCTGTCATACGTCCCGCCACGGTCCTGTTCGAGGTGGATGGAGTGCCAGAGGTCGTGGCCAAGGAGGCGATGCGTCTCGCAGCCACCAAGTTGCCCATCTCCACAAAATTCATTTCTCGCCACAAGATTGGCTAGGAGTAACGAGGATTCCACCATGGCAAACACCTCCTTGAACGAACTCACTGCCCAGGAATTGGCCGCCCGATCGGGCGAGCTGCGAAGAGACCTGTTCAACCTTCGCCTTCAGCAGGCTACTGCGCGTCTGGACAAGCCCCATCGTATCCGTGCCATACGACGTGAAATCGCTCGATGCGAAACGCGTCTCGCCGCAGCGCGTTCCGGTGCCATGAAGGCCGCCTAGAGCCCAAGCAAATAGGAATGATTATGTCAGACACACCCCAAGTTCGCGGACATCGCAAGGAGCGCGTCGGCGAGGTGGTATCAAACAAAATGCAGAAGACCATTGTCGTCCGCGTCGAGCGCAGGTTCCGTCATCCTGTCTTCAAGAAGGTCGTGAGCAGCTTCCAGAAGCTTTACGCTCACGATGAGGGCAACACGGCCAAGGTTGGCGACCTGGTCCGGATCCAAGAGACCCGGCCTCTCTCGCGAACCAAGGCATGGCGTTTGGTGGAGGTGCTCAATCCAGACGGCTCGGCCAAGGTTGCAGCCTAGCGCCCTGACGCCATCCAAGAAGGAATCCAACCATGCTTCAAGTCAGATCCAGTCTCGACGTGGCCGATAACACAGGCGCGAAGGTTGCTTGGACCATCGGCGTCCTGGGCAAGAACCAGCGCTACGCTTCAATTGGCGATGTCATCAAGGTGCATATCAAGGAGGCTGCGCCGGACGGCACCGTGAAGAAAGGGGACGTTTGCAATGCGGTGGTCGTGCGCACGCGGTCCGCGATCCGCAGGGCAGACGGTTCCTACTTGCGGTTCGACCGCAATGCCGTCGTGATCATCAACGCCGAGGGCGAGCCGAAGGGCACGCGCATTTTTGGTCCTGTGGCTCGGGAGCTGCGCGAGAAGAGGTTCATGAAGATTATCTCGCTCGCCCCTGAGGTCATCTAGGTACCGGACGAGACGAACCAGCACGATTCGGGTCAACACACTACAAGCCATGGCCAAGTTTCACGTAAGGAAGGGCGACGCGGTGGTCGTAATTTCAGGATCCGCCAAGGGACGAAGGGGAACAGTCGCGAAGGTTCTCACGGGCCGACAAGCGGTCGTCTTGGAGGGCACTGATGAGCGAGCTAAGGAGGGCGATGATCGGCGTAGGTTGGTGAAGCCTGTCATACATCATCTTCGACGTTCTCAGCAAAACCCGCAGGGCGGTCTCCTTTGGCTCGAGGGTGCCATTCATGTCTCCAACGTCATGAAGGCCACGGCGTACGATGCCCGCAGGGGGCAGCGGTCCCCATCGTAGCCTTCACAACGATACGCCTCTCAAGAGATATGAAGCCCCGTCTGCAGGAAAAGTACGAACTGGAAATCCGCAAGGCGCTCCAGGAAAAACGTGGTTACGGCAACGTTCACCAGATCCCCCGCATCGAGAAGATCGTTATCAACATGGGCGTCCCAACGTCCAGGGAAAAGGGTGCTCTCGAGGAGGCCGTCAAGGACCTCTCTGCCATTACAGGCAGGAAGCCCGTTATCAACAAGTCCAAGAAAAGCGTCGCAAACTTCAAGCTTCGAAAGGGCCAATCGATTGGCTGTCGGGTGACCCTGCGGCGGGAGGTGATGTACGAATTCTTTGATCGCTTGGTGGCGACCGCACTGCCCCGCATCCGTGACTTCCGGGGCGTCAGCCCAAGGCAATTCGACGGCCGTGGAACTTACTCCCTCGGGCTGCCGGACCAGACCATCTTCCCCGAGATCGAGCTCGACAAGATTAAGTTCAACCAAGGCATGGACATCACGATCGTGACGTCGGCACCCACAAACGAGGAGGCGTATGATCTTCTCAAGCTGATGGGCATGCCATTTTCAAAGTAAATTCACCGAGTTATGGCAAAGAAATCCTGGTTGGCGCGTGACAAAAGAAAGGCCGAAACGGCCAAGAAGTTTGCTGCCCTTCGCGCTGAGCTGAAGGCAAAGGGCGACTATGCGGGCCTCAGCAAGCTGCCCCGCAATGCAAGTCCCGTGCGCGTCGTCAATCGTTGCCGAATCAGTGGTCGTAGGCACGCATTCATCCGCAAATTTGGCGTGTCCCGCCTCACCTTCCGAGAGATGGCCCTGACCGGCCAGATCCCCGGTGTCATCAAGGCAAGCTGGTAAATCATCTCCAAGCCATGCACGACCCCGTATCTGACCTGCTCACGCGCATCCGGAATGCTGGGATGGCGCGCCATTCAAAGGTTTCGGTGCCCCACTCGAGGCTCAAGGAGTCCGTAGCCCGCATACTTAAGTCCGAGGGCTATGTCTCCGAGGTGACAGTCGAGGGGACCATGCCCAAGCACATTGTCATCTCGCTAAAGTACACCGGACAAACACCGGTGATCGTGGGTCTCCGCCAGATCAGCACTCCAGGGTTGCGTCGCTACGTTCGTAGCACCGAGATCCCGCGAGTTCTCGGAGGAATGGGCATCTCCGTTGTCTCGACGCCCCAAGGCGTCATGACGGGAACCAACGCAAAGAAGGCAAACTTGGGCGGTGAGCTCGTTTGCTACGTTTGGTAAGGAATCATATGTCGCGCATAGGCAAACAACCCATTTCCATTCCCGCCAAGGTCAAGGTCTTGGTTTCTGGTTCTAAGATTTCCGCAGAAGGCCCCAAGGGCCGACTTGAAATGACACTTCCTCCCCTGACCTCGGCTCGGGTTGACGGCTCGAACCTGACCGTCAGTCGGTCCAATGAGACCAGCGAGGCAAAGGCCATGCACGGCCTTGGGAGGGCACTAGTGAATAACATGGTGAGGGGCGTCGCAGAGGGTTATCAGCGCAGGCTCGAGATCCAAGGTGTTGGCTTCAAGGCTGCAATCCAAGGCAATCATGTTAACATGGTGCTTGGATACAGCCATCCCATCCTGTATCCGGTGCCCCCAGGAATCAAAGTCGTCGTCGAGGACAACACCAAGATTGCCATCGAGGGGGCAGACAAGGAGCTGGTCGGTCGCGTTGCCTCGGAACTGCGCAGTTACTATCCGCCAGAGCCTTACAAGGGCAAGGGCGTGCGTTATGCCGGCGAACATGTGGTTCGCAAGGAAGGCAAGACCGTTCAATAACAATCAATAGATCTTTGACGGAAAATGAGAGCCGAGAAGAAGCATTTGCTGGCTGAGCGTCGCAGATGGCGTGTCCGAAGTAAGGTGGCGGGCGCCCTAGGCAGGCCGCGCATGTCGGTCAAGTTCACTGGATGCCACATCTACGTTCAATTCATCGACGACGTGGCTGGTCGAACATTGGCAGCCGTGGGTACTCGGGACAAGGCTGCGCCCAAGGAGGTTCGTGGAGCCAATGTGGCCAATGCCACTCTCACCGGACGCAGGGCGGCCGAAGCCGCACGGGCACAGGGGATTGAATCCGTGGTTTTTGACAGGGGATCCGCTCGGTACCATGGCAAGGTCAAGGCGCTGGCGGATGCCGCGCGCGAGGGTGGACTGAAATTCTAAGCAGGAGGTTTATCGTGGCTGAAGAAACACAAAGCATCGACGCCCCATCGACCGCAGCCCCTCAGGTGGCGGCTGTGGTCTCGCCGCCAGCGGCATCCTACGGTGCCGGGCACCGAGGGGATCGGGGTGATCGGGGTGATCGACGCGGGCGACGGCGAACTTCTGACCAAGATGGGGATCGTCGTGATGACGGCTTGGTTGAAAAGGTTATCTTTATCAACCGCTCCGCCAAGGTCGTCAAGGGCGGCCGGCGTTTCAGCTTCAGCGCCCTAGTGGTGTCGGGTGACAAACAGGGCCGGGTGGGCTTGGGGCTCGGCAAGGGCGGCGAGGTAGCGGATTCGATTCGGAAGGGTGGGGAGAATGCCAAGACTTCCCTGCAGCCAGTTAGCCTCGCTGCGAATACCATTCCTCATGAGGTGTACTCCGAGTTTGGCGGGGCAAAGGTTCTACTAAGGCCCGCAAGTCCAGGGACGGGGCTGATCTGTGGAAAGACCGTCCGGGCGGTGGTTGAGTCAGCGGGGGTTCGCGACGTCTTGTCCAAGTCACTGGGATCCAAAAATGCCGCAAATGTCGCAAAGGCAACGCTACAAGCTCTCCTTCGGTTGCGCACCCGTGAGAGCATCCTTCGGGCGCGTGGTCTCGAGCATCGAGTTCAAAAGACTTCCTAAAGAACATGAGACTTCATGATCTCCAGCCCCGGCCCGGGGCAAAGCATCGCCGCAAGCGACTGGGCTCCGGTGAGTCGAGCGGCCATGGCAAGACGTCAGGCCGCGGCGGTAAGGGGCAGAGCGCCCGCTCGGGCAGCTCCATTCGCATTGGGTTCGAGGGTGGCCAAATGCCCCTGATTCGTCGCATTCCCAAGCGCGGATTCAACAATGCTGCCTTTACGACGCGGTATCTGCCCGTGAACCTTTCCGACCTGAACCAGTTCGAGGACGGGGCGACTGTTGACTCGGCCGCGCTCAGGCAAAGGGGAATTGCCAAAGGGGTGGGAATTGGCGTCAAGGTGCTGGGCCATGGCCAGCTTCAGCGGCGGCTTACGGTGAGGGCGGCAGCGTTCAGCGCGAGCGCCAAGGCGGCCATTGAGAAGGTCGGCGGCACTGCCGAGATCGCCTGAACGGAGAGCCCATGCTTCGACAGATTCTCCAGACATTCGCCAACTGTCTCAGAATCCCAGAGCTGCGGTCGCGCCTGGTGTTCACGGGACTCATCCTGATCGTAGCCCGGCTCATTTCATTGACCCCAATTCCAGGTCTGGACGGGGCAGCTCTGAACGCTCACTTCGAGAGGACAAGCGGGCAGGGCGGGGTGGTGAGCTTCTACTCATTGTTCACGGGTGGGGCGCTGGAGAAGTGCGCAGTCGGTTCCTTGGGCATCTTCCCGTACATTTCGGCCACCATTGTCATCCAGCTTCTGACGGCAGTTCTTCCCGGCCTCGCCAAGCTGGCACGGGAGGAGGGTGGGCGCGCTAAAATCATCGCGTATGGTCGCTATCTTACAGTGTTGCTGTGCCTCGGTCAGGGGTTGGTAATGGCCATTGGGTGGGAAAATCCTCGCGAGGCCTTCAACTACGACGGCTCTGTGGTGTTAATTGAGAGCCGGTTCATCTACCTCTCACAGACCGTAGTCATCCTGACTGCAGGGACACTGCTCTTGATGTGGCTCGGTGAGCAGGTATCGGAACGAGGGATTGGCAATGGTGTTTCTTTGGTCATCACGGTTAACATTCTGGCGAGGCTACCGTTGGCTGTTTCGTCACTGTGGACTGGCTTTTTCCCCCCGGACGGGGCTGCTGCCAAATTTCGCTGGCCCCATGCAGTCCTCCTTCTTGTTTTGTTGGCAGTGGTGGTGGCAGGCGTGATTTTGGTGACGCAGGCACAGAGGAAGATTCCCGTTCAACATGCGCAACGGGCGGTGGGGCGGAAGGTTTTCGCCGGCCAAACCTCCTACATGCCCCTGAAGGTCAACTATGCCGGGGTGATGCCGGTCATTTTTGCACAAGCGATTCTCATGTTTCCGGGATTGCTGTTCGACAAGCTTGGGAGCTCGGCTCAAATCGCATTCTTCAGCGAGCTTGGCCGTCTCATGAAGCCGGAGAGCTGGTTTTACTTGGTTGCGGAATCCCTAATGATCATCTTCTTCAGCTATTTTTGGGTCGCGACTCAGTTCAACGAGATCCAGATCGCGGATGATCTCAAGAAGAGTGGTGGTTACATTCTTGGCGTGAGGCCTGGGGCCGCTACGAGCGAATTCCTGCATCGGTCAATGTCTCGGCTGACATTAGCCGGCGCGGTGTTCTTGGCGGTGCTGGCCGCGATCCCGGCGTTGATGAACATGTTCCTGAAGATTGACTTCAACGTCGCCACCTTTTTTGGGGGAACCTCATTGCTGATCACCGTTGGCGTCCTGTTGGACACGTTGCGGCAAATGGAGTCGCACCTGTATCTTCGCCAGTACGATGGGTTTCTTAAGAAGGGGCGCGTAAAGGGTCGCTTCTAGGTCTTGTCCCTGTTCTTTGCAAGCAATCGTGGGTCGCGGGAGAGCGCCCAGTTTTCAAATGGCCAAGCCAGTTCCCAAGTCCGCGACTGAGATAGACGCAATGCGGCTCGCAGGACGCGTGGCGATGTCGGTTCTTCGCAGGGCGTCAGCAGCCGTGCAGCCAGGCGTCACAACGGGCGATTTGGATCATTGGATTGGCGAGTGGATCCGCGAGATAGGCGGCAAGAGTGCCTTTCTCGGGTATCGTGGATTTCCGGGCAACGCCTGCATCTCTGTAAACGAGGAGGTAATCCATGGGATCGGCGGGTCGCGCTCCCTGAGGATGGGCGACTTGGTAAAGCTTGATGTGGGCGTTCGAGTTGGGGGGTTCGTTGGCGACGTTGCGATGACGGTCCCATGTGGGGGGTGCAACCCTGAAGGGCAGCGTCTTTTGGACGTCACGAAACAAGCTCTTCGCGAGGGAATTGCCAAGGTCAAGGCGGGATGCACCACGTTGGACATTGGACGTGCCGTGCAGGGGGTGGTCGAAGGGGCCGGTCTCGGCGTCGTCCGTGAGTTTTGTGGGCATGGCGTTGGACGTTCGGTACATGAAGAGCCCCAAGTACCCAACTACGCCGACGGGCGCGATTCGGTTCGACTGAGGGCGGGCGTTACCATCGCCATCGAGCCGATGGTGACGGTTGGGGATGGGGCTGTAAAAATACTGGGTGACGGATGGACGGTGGTGACGCAGGATCGGGGTCTTGCGGCGCATTTTGAGCACACGGTGCTTGTGGTTGAGGGTGGTGCGGAGATTTTGACGGACGATGGATTAGCGCCGCTTTATTGAGCGGCGTGATTAGAAGGAATAAGCAAGATGAAAGTGAGAGCGTCGGTAAAGAAGCTTTGTGAGAATTGCAAGATGGTGAGGCGCAAGGGCGTGATCCGGGTGATCTGCTCGAATGCCCGCCACAAGCAGCGCCAAGGTTAGGAAGGAATTACCATGCCAAGAATTTTGGGTGTTGACATCCCAGGCGAGAAACGCGTGGACATCGCGCTTCGATACATTTACGGGATCGGTCCTGTGAACGCGCTGGACGTGCTTGCTAGGGCAAACATCGACCCGTCGATCCGGGCCAAAAGCCTGTCGGAGGCCCAGCTATCGCAGATTGTGAACGCAATCCAGGAGGGTCGTTACGTCATCGAGGGCGACCTGCGGCGAGAGATCGGGATGAACCTAAAGCGGCTTCAGGCTATCAAGTCCTACCGGGGAATCCGCCATCTTCGAAGCCTTCCGGTTCGCGGGCAGCGGACACAGACGAACGCTCGGACCCGCAAGGGCCCCCGCAAGACGGTTGGTGTCCAGCGAAATCCCAACGCCAAGGCTGGCACGCACTAATCCCTAGGAACTTTTCCCATGGCAGACGAAACCAAGTCCAACCATACGGCACCTGCCCGAGAGGCGGTGTCCGGCAACGAGAAGCCCGCAAGGGCGCGCAAGCAGCCTGAAGGGAGTGCCCCCACCCCTTCACCGTCAGGTGGAGCGGTGTCCGGCGAGGGTGGAGGAATGGCCTCGACCGCTCCCGCACCCGCTGCTGCCCCCACGGCCGCCGAGTTGCTGGGGGATGACTCAAAGTCACAGAAGATCATACGGGCAAAGGGTGCCAAGAACATCTCTGTGGGTGTTGCCAACATCTTGGCGACATTCAACAACACCCAGGTCACGATCACGGACATGCAAGGGAACACCATTGGGTGGAGTACGTCTGGCCGGGTGGGGTTTAAGGGGTCACGTAAGAGCAC
>JBJSZF010000194.1:0-2289 GCA_046090125.1 Verrucomicrobiota bacterium | reverse complement strand
ATCACCGCCGCCGCCGTCGCCAACACCACCAACGGGATCAACGACCACTTCGGAGCCATGTTGTAGAACGGGTTCGCCGCCGCGCCGGGGTCCGACAACATCAGCGCCCCTTGCCCGAGGTAGTTCAACACCAGCGCCGGCAATACCAAGGCAAACCACGCCTGCCGAATGGGACGCCGCCCAAAGTGCCCCATGTCCGCGTACAACGCCTCCCCGCCCGTCACCGCCAAGAACACCGAACCCAGCACCGGGAACACCTTCCATCCCCCTTCCACGAGGAACCGTATCCCATGCCATGGATTCAACGCCGCCAAGACTGCCGGAGCCCTCGCCAACCACACCGCCCCCAGCAACCCCACCACCACAAACCAAACGATCATCACCGGGCCAAACACCCGCCCCACCGCGCCCGTCCCCGCGCTTTGCGCCAAGAACAAGCCCGCCAGGATCGCCACCGTGATCGGCACCACCCACGTCTCCAGCTTGGGCGTCAGCACGTTCAACCCCTCCACCGCGCCCAACACCGACATCGCCGGGGTAATCATCCCATCCCCGTACAGCAGCGCCGCCCCGAACAAGCCCAGCCCCACCATCACCCGGCCCGTCCGAGACAAGCCGATTCCCAGCGCTCGTCGTTCCGGAAAGGCCAGCGACATCAACGCCAGGATGCCCCCCTCGCCCTTGTTGTCCGCCCGCATGACGAACACCAGGTACTTCACCGACACGATCAGGATCAGGGACCAAATGAACAGGGAAAGCACCCCGAGCACGTTGCCCGGCGTCACGGCCAGCGGCCGCTGTCCCCCGAAGCATTCCCGCATCGCGTACAGCGGGCTGGTGCCAATGTCTCCGTACACGACGCCCAGCGCCCCCAGCGCCAGGCCGGCATGTCGCCACGTGAACCCCGCCGACCCTCCAGCTTCTTTCATCAGACCTTCATCCCGTCACGCCAACCAGGCCGCAGCAGCCCGTCTTACCCATGACGGCTTCGCACGCCCAAACGCCGCCTACGAGGTTAGCTGACGGGCTCGGGCCGTTCGGTGCCCGCGACCGCCGGTTGCCCGGCTTCGTTCGCCCCCTCCGCAGCTTGCATGGCCTGCGGACAATGGTTCCCCCGCGCCCGGTGGTTGGTTTCACCAAGCCTCGACGTGCCCCGGCTATCTCAAACGCCTCCCCCCCTGTCAAACCGCCGTTTCCCGAGCGCTCCCGCCCCCGTCCCATCCCGTCCCCTCCCACCCAGCCCGCCCGCGCATCCCCGCACGACGCTCCGGCTCGCTCACCAGGTGGCACCTTCCACGTGTCATGGTACCCTCCCCCATGGCGTTTCGTTCATTCCGTTCATGGGTCGATCAACTGGAGGCGGCGGGGGAACTCGTCCGCGTCCAACAACCCGTCGCCACGGAGCTCGAAATCACCGAGTGGGCCGACCGCGAGATGAAGTCCCCCGGCGGCGGCAAGGCCCTCCTTTTCGAGCATCCCACCGTCAACGGGGTCAAGAGCACCTTCCCCGTCGCCATCAACACCCTCGGCTCCTGGCGGCGCATGGCCCTCTCCCTCGGCGCCGACTCGGTCGAGTCCGTCGCCCACGAGCTGGGAGCCCTCCTCCATGCCAAGCCCCCCACCGGCATTCGGGAGGCACTGACGTTGCTCGGCCGCGCCATGGAGGTGCGTCATGCGCGCCCCGTCACCGTCCGCTCCGGCCCTTGCAAGGACGTCATCCATCGCTTCGACGCGCCCGCCACCCGCACCGAGCCGTGGCCCGATGCGCCCGACATCCTGTCCGGAGGATCCGGGCCCGCCTCGCCGCCCACCTTGCTGGACCTTCCCATCCTCAAGTGCTGGCCGCTCGACGGCGGGCGGTTCATCACCCTGCCCTGCGTCGTGACGCGCGACCCCGACACGGGAGCCCGCAACGTGGGCATGTATCGCGTCCAAGTGTACGACGACCGCTCGACCGGCCTGCATTGGCAGTTGCAGAAGGTCGCGGCGCGCCACGGCAAGCGATACTACGAGACAGGCACGCGCATGCCGGTCGCCGTCTTCCTGGGGGGCGATCCCATGTACCCCTTCGCGGCCACGGCCCCGCTGCCCGATGGCATCGACGAGTTCCTGCTGGCGGGCTACCTGCGCAAGCGCTCCTTGGAGCTGGTGAAGTGCGAGACCAGCGACCTGGAGGTGCCCGCCGACGCCGACATCGTCATCGAGGGCTACGTGGACCCCAAGGAACCGCTCCGGATGGAGGGGCCGTTCGGCGACCACACGGGCTTCGACACCTTGCCCGAGCCCTAC
>JBJSZF010000193.1:0-1469 GCA_046090125.1 Verrucomicrobiota bacterium | reverse complement strand
CTCCACGGCAGCCTCAGCGGGCGTCCCAGCCCTTCTTCCTTGGCCTACAAACCGTCCATCGCCGCGCGCGCGGCATCGATGGTCCGCTGGATGTCGTCGGCGGTGTGGGCGGTGGACAGGAAACCCGCCTCGAACTGGCTGGGAGCCATGTAAACGCCGGCGGACAGCATCCCGTGAAAGAACCGTGCGAACCGGGCCCGGTCGCTGCGTAGGGCGTCAGCGAGGTTCCACACGGGGTGTTCCGTGAAGTAGGCGCAGAACATCGAGCCCAACCGGCGCCATTGGATCGGGATGCCCGTTGCCCTCGCGGCATCGAGCATCCCGGCTTCCAACGCCCGCCCGAGTTCCTCCAGGCGCGCGTGGCCCCCGCATCGTTCCAGCTCGTCCAAGGTCGCGATGCCCGCCGCCATGGCGAGCGGGTTGCCGCTGAGCGTCCCCGCCTGGTACACGGGCCCCAACGGCGCCAGCCGATCCATAATGTCCGCTCGCCCGCCGAACGCGCCCACGGGCAACCCGCCCCCGATGATCTTCCCGAGACAGGTGAGGTCGGGAACGATCCCGAACAGTTCCTGTGCCCCTCCCGGAGCCAGGCGAAAGCCCGTCATCACCTCGTCGGCGATCAACACGACGCCGTGACGCGTGCACAGGTCGCGCAGCGTGCTCAGGAATCCCGGCCGTGGCACGTACAGGCCCGCATTGGCGGGCACGAGCTCCAGGATGACCGCCGCCAACTCGGAGCCGTGACGCCGGAAGAGGTCCTCCAGCGCTTCCACGTCGTTGAACGGCAACACGTGGGTCAGGCCCGCCAACGCGGACGGCACCCCTGCGGAGTCGGGCGTCCCCAGCGTCAATGCCCCCGACCCCGCCTTCGCCAGCAGCGAATCGCCGTGGCCATGGTAACACCCGTCGAACTTCGCCACCGCATCCCGACCCGTGAAGCCGCGGGCCAGCCGCAGCGCCGACATGCACGCCTCCGTGCCCGAGTTGCAAAAGCGGAGCTTCTCCACGGACGCGAACCGTGCCTTGACCCGTCGCGCCAGCTCGACCTCCAGCGGGTTCGGGATGCCAAAGCTCGTCCCCCGCGCCGCCGCCGCCTGGACTGCCGCCACCACCGCCGGGTGGGCGTGTCCTAGGATCGCTGGCCCCCATGTCCCGACGTAGTCGATCAACTCCTCACCGTCCGCCGTCTGCACGCGGGCACCCGAGGCGGACACCACGAAGAACGGGTCGCCGCCCACCGCGCGAAAGGCGCGGACCGTCGAGTTGACGCCGCCTGGGAAATGGCCAAGCGCCTCCGCGAACCATGCGGCGGACTTGGGTCGCGGCGTGGGCTGAAGTCCATGATCCATGCGGAATCCTCCCTCAGCGGTCCCCGTCTGCCCACGCGATTTCCCCACGTTCCACCGACCAGTCGTTGCCGAAGAAGCCCGTCGCTCGCACCCCCGCCGTCCCCCGAGCCAAGGTTTCCG
>JBJSZF010000192.1:0-2921 GCA_046090125.1 Verrucomicrobiota bacterium | reverse complement strand
AACGCCGGCAAGAGCACGCTCCTCAACCGCCTCGTCGGGCAAAAGGTCTCCATCGTCACGCCCAAGCCCCAGACCACGCGCCACGCCGTCCACGGCATCGTGCATCGCCCGGGCGTGCAGATCGTCTTCGTCGATACGCCCGGCTTCTTCCGCACCCGTCGCTCGGCGTTGGTGGATTCCCTGCATCAACGGGCCACGGAGGCGTTGCAGGACGTCGATGTCGTCGTGTACTTGGCCGACCCCACGCGCGAGCCCGGCCCCGAGGACGCCATGGTCGCCGACGCCCTCGCGAACTGGCGCGGGCCGCGCATCCTGTGCCTCGGCAAGGCCGACCTGCCCCGCCCGCACCGCGCCGCATGGCGCCCGGGCTCCGATTCCTACCGCCACGTGATCGACGTCTCCGGCGCGACGGGCATCGGGACCGACGACCTCCTTCATGCGATTGGGACGCTGTTGCCGGAGTCCGAGCCGTTGTACCCGCCGGAGGACGTCACCAACGCCACGCGTGACTTCCGCATCGCCGAGGTCATCCGCGAGCAGGTGTACATCCAGGCGGGCGACGAGGTGCCGTACCGGACCGTCGTGTCCATCGACCGCGTCGAGGTGATGCCCGCCACGGCCACGTCCCCGGAGCGCCTAGGCGTCGATGCCACCGTGTTCGCGTCGGCCGACAAGTACCAACGCATGTTGATTGGGCGGGGCGGGGCTCGCGTGAAGCAACTGCGCGAGTTTTCCCGGCGCGAGCTGCAGCGCGTCCTCGGGCGCAAGGTCGCCCTCTCGCTGGACATCAAGGTGGACACGAAGATCGAGGACTGACGTCGGCGCAGGCCAACGCGCGGCCGGGCCTCTCCATGCCTTGAATCCCGGTGCAACCGTCGCCCGATTCGAGGATCCGGCCGCAGCCGCGCATGACTGCGGTCCATCGGGCACACCACCCATGGCCCGCCCAACGCCCGGCTCTGGGCTCTCGGAGAACACGAAGGTCCAAGCCCCCGCCCGGCAACGCGTCCATTCCTTGCGGCATCGCTCGTCTTGCGCCCCCCTCCTCGTTCCCCGCTCCTCGCCCCCACGCCCCGCCCATCGACACCGACAGCGCAGGAAGATGCCGCCGCCCGAGCAGGCGAAGCCCCCCGATGCTTGACGGCAGACGTTGGGTTTCCATAGCGTTCGCCTCCGTTGGTGGTGGCCGTAGTTCAATGGTAGAGCCCCAGATTGTGGTTCTGGTTGTTGCGGGTTCGAGTCCCGTCGGCCACCCCACCCCTCCTCACCCTTCGCCGGGCGCAACGCATGCACGCATGGTGGACTGACCCGGATTCCCAGCGGCACGTGCTCGACGAGCTTCGACGAGCGCTGCCCGGAACTCACCTGGCCCAGCCCGCGCCGGGCTTTGTCGCCGTCGATGACGTAGCGCACCCACCCCTCATTGCCTTCGCGCGCCAAGCCCTGCCCCACGCCCGGAACGTTGCCCTGCCGTCCATCCGCCTCGCCGCCGTGGCCATCGCGGACGAGGTGATGGCGCACGTGGCCGACGACGCCCCCTGGCGCCTCCACGTGGCCCCGTGCTACGGCGCTGCCACGGCCGGCCAACATCGTTGCCACCTCATCGACCAGGCCGTCGTGGACATCCTCCGACGACGTCGGAAGCAACGCCTGCGCCTCCGCTTGCCCGACGGCGCGCCCCCGCAACCCGGCGAAGCCTGGTGCCAATGGCTGCTAACCAGCCCCGACCACGCCATGGCTTCGGTGCTCCAGCCCGGCGATGCCGCCGCGTGGCGTGCGTCACTGGTCCCCTATCCGGCGGGTGACATCCCCGTGGCCGTGGACAAGGCCGCCCCCAGCCGTGCCTTCGCCAAGCTGGTGGAGGCCGAGATCCGCCTGGGCCAACGCATCGAGCCCGGGCAAACCGTCGTGGACCTTGGGGCATGTCCCGGGAGTTGGACGCATTGGGCCATCGCCCGGGGCGCGCGGGTCATCGCCGTGGACCGCTCGCCCCTGCGCGAGGACCTCATGGCCCATGACCGGGTCCAGTTCGTGCAGGGCGACGCCTTCAAATTCGAGCCGCCCACGCCGGTGGACTGGCTCGTCTGCGACGTGATCGCGGCCCCCCAACGCAGCATCGACCTCGCCCTCCATTGGACGCGTCAACGCTGGGCGCGGCGGCTCGTCGTCACGATCAAGTTCAAGGGCGACGCCGACTATGCGTTGCTCGACCAGCTCAAGGCCCGCCTTGCCCCGGCCTGCCTGGAATTCCGCCTCGCCCGGCTGTGCGCGAACCGCAACGAGGCCTGTGTCATGGCCGTCTTGTCGCCCACGCAACCCACCCTGCCCCCCGCATGAAGTCCTTCCTCGCGCGCAACTGGTTTGTGGCCTCCCTCCCCGTCGTGATCGCCGCCGCGTGGCTCTTTCCCAACGCCGCATCCAAGGGCGGATGGCTCCGCCCGGAGGCCACCACCGACGTCGGCGTCGCGCTCATCTTCCTGCTCCAGGGCATGGCCTTGCCCACGGCCGCCCTGGCGCAGGGCGCATCCCGCTGGCGCCTGCATCTCCTCGTCCAGTCGTTCACCTTTGTTGGCTTTCCCCTCATCGGGCTCGGCCTCGACCTGCTGGCCGGTCGCTTCCTCGCCCCGGACCTGCGCCTGGGATTCCTGTTCCTGTGCGTGCTGCCCTCGACCGTCTCGTCGTCCGTGGTGCTCACCCAACTCGCCGGCGGCAACACCGTCGGTGCCATCTTCAACGCCGCGCTGTCCAACGTCATCGGCGTGTTCATCACGCCCCTGTGGGTCGCGTGGCTGGCCAAGGCCGGCGGCGGGCCGGCCGACCTCGGCGGCGTCCTCCAGAAAATCTCGGTCCTCCTCGTCGCCCCGCTGGCCGCCGGGCAACTCCTGCGCTGGCGGCTCCGTCCTTGGATTGATCCCCGCAAG
>JBJSZF010000191.1:0-3780 GCA_046090125.1 Verrucomicrobiota bacterium | reverse complement strand
GGGCCGCAACGACCGCACGATGGGCCGCAACGACTGCACGGAGGGTCGCAACGACTGCACGGAGGGTCGCAGCGACCGCACGGAGGGCCGCAACGACCGCACGAAGGGCTGCAACGACTGCACGAAGGGCCGCGGCGGGTGCACAAGTCGTCGCAACAGTTGTACGAGGGGCCGCAACTCGGATCATTTCGGGTCCTCCGGGTTCTCTGCGCCCCCGTGAGAGACCTTCCCCGAGCCTCCGCGATGTCTGGCCAGAGGGGCATCTCGCGGAGGCACGCAGGACACAGGGCGGGAACGAACCTCGCAACTCGGGCCATCCGACGGGGCTAGCACCCCTCCGGGGTGCGGAACGTTTTCTGGGGGCCGGGTTCCGGTGGTGTCGCTTCGCTCAACCACCGGCTACATCCTGGCATCCCTCCGGGATGCACCTGGGGGTGCGCCCGAGGACCTGCGCGCTCCCGACGCCCCTCGCTCCCCGCTCCGCGAGTCGCGCGCCCTTTCCTCCGTGCTCGACGGCCTTGGAGGGGTTGGCAGTGTTTCGCGACTTCCATGATCGAGCGTGAACGCAGCGTATGGCGGGGCGTGGGCCTCGCGTTGGGATTGGCGGGGACGGCGTTGGCATGGGGCGAGGTGCCGCGGCATCCCAAGTTTGGGTTCCCGGTGTACACCAACGCGCCCGCCGGACGGCAACTGACGGGCCAACACGTGCCGGCGTTGACCCCGGCGTTGTCGCCGGAGGAGGCCCGTCGGAAGTTCACGTTGCCGCCCGGGTTCGAGATGCGGTTGTTCGCGTCGGAGCCCGAGGTGGTGAACCCGGTGGCGATGTCGTGGGACGAGCGCGGGCGGCTGTGGGTGGTGGAGTTGTACGAGTATCCGCTCGGGGCGCGTCCCGGGGAGAAGGGGCGGGACCGCGTGAAGATCCTGGAGGACGTGGACGGCGACGGTCGCGCGGACTCGGTGAAGGTGTTCCTGGACGGGTTGTCGCTGGCGACGGCGGTGTTGCCGGGCAACGGCGGCGTGTTCGTGGGGCAGGCGCCGCACCTGTACTGGGTGGAGGACACGGACGGCGACGACGTGGCGGATCGCAAGACGGTGGTGCAGACGGGGTTTGGGCTGGAGGACCGGCACGAGCTGCTGAACGGGTTCACGTGGGGGCCGGACGGCCGGATGTACATGACGCACGGGGTGTTCACGGTGACGAAGGCGGTGAACCCGGGGGCGCCGTCGGAGCCGGTGGTGTTGACGGCGGGCGTGGCGCGGTACCGGCCGACCGAGCGACGGCTGGAGGTGTTCGCGGAGGGGACGTCGAACCCGTGGGGCGTGGACTTCGACGCGCGGGGGAACGCGTTCGTGAGCGCGTGCGTGATCGACCACCTGTTCCATCTGGCCCCTGGCGGCGTGTACGAGCGGCAGGCCGGCCAGCCGCCGTACCCGTATGCCTACGGGCTGCTGCCGAGCATCGTGGACCATCGCCACCACATGGCCGCGTATGCCGGGATCTGCATTTACCAGGGCGACCAGTTCCCGGCCGAGTTCCGGGGCATGGCTCTTCAGGGCAACATCCATGACAACGCCCTGCACCAAGACCGCCTGGAGACGCGCGGCAGCACGTTCGCGGCGTCGTTCGTCCGGGACTTCGTGCGCGCCAACGACGGTTGGTTCATGCCCGTTTCCACGCAGGTGGGGCCCGACGGCGCGGTGTGGGTCATGGACTGGTACGACCGCTACCCGTGCTACCAGAACGCGAACGCGGACCCGGCCGGCGTGGACCGCGAGCGCGGCCGCATCTGGCGCGTGGTGTGGACGGGCGACCAGCCCGGGAAGCCCGTGGCGTCGCGTCCGGCCGGGCTCGACCTGGGCAAGGCCTCGTCTGCCGAGCTGGCCGGGCTCCTGAGGCATCCGAACGTGTGGCATCGGCGGATGGCCCAGCGCGTGTTGTCGGGCCGGGCCGATGCGACGGCGCAGCGCGACGCGTTGATGGGGCTCGTGCGAGACGGCGAGTCCGAGGACGCGCGGCTGGCGGGGCTTTGGCCGTTGTTCAGCACGGGCCAGGCGGACGCCGCCGTGCTGGACGTTGCGGCGGCGTCCGGGACGGCGTCGGTGCGCGCCTGGGCGGCCCGCCTGACGGGCGAGCGGGGCGAGGCCACCGACGAGACATGGGCGCGGCTGGCGCGGCTGGCATCGGACGCGGACCCGACGGTGCAGGCGTCGGTGGCGACGGCGGTCCGGATGTTCACGAGCGGGTCGTTGACGGTGAACACGGCTCCCCGGCAGGACATGGAGCGGGTGGCGTCCGGCGTGGGCCGGGTCGTGGATGCGTTGGCGGCGGGCGCGGCGGGGACGCGGGACCGGGACCTGCCGTTCCTGTTGTGGATGGCGGTGGAGCCGCTGGTGGCGGCGCGGCCCGACGCGGCGCTGCGCTGGCTGGCGGAGCGGGGCGCGGCGGCGATGCCGTTGTCGGGTGAGCTGGCGTACAAGGCGATGCGGCGGTGGTGTGACTCGGGCGACGCGGCGTTGGTGGCGAAGGCCGTGGGCTTGGTGGGCGCGGTGGGCGGCGACTCGCCGTTGTTGCCGCGCCTGTTGCAGGGATTGATTGACGGCCAGCGTGGTCGGGCGATGGCCCCGAATGCCGACGCCCAGGCCATCGTGCAGGGGTTGCTGGGCCATCCAAACCGCGAGGTGGCCACGCGGGCGCAGCAACTCGGCGCGGCCTGGGGCGACGCGGCGTCGCTGCGGGCGTCGCTCGGCCGCGCGCGGGATCCCATGGCGTCGGAGGAAGACCGCAAGGCGGCCATCCGGTCGGCCCGGGCGACGCGAAGCGACGAGGTGCGCGGGGCCTTGATGGGCATTGCCCGGGCGGCGGGCCCGGATGCCGTGCGCGTGGAGGCGGTGCGGGCGTTGGGGGAGGTGGGCGTGGAGCAAACTGGGCCGCAGTTGCTGGAGGGCTGGGGGGCGATGACGCCGGCCGTGCGTCGGTCCGTGGCGGAGCTGTGCACGACGCGCTGGCAATGGCGCTGGTCGTTGTTTGGCGCTGTGGAGAAGGGCGAGGTGAAGCGCGGCGACCTGCCGCCCACGGTGGTGCGGACGTTGGTGACGTCAAAGGAGCAGTCCGAGCGGGTGAAGGCGGAGCAGTTGTTCGGGCGAGTGCAGGCGACGAGCGCGGAGAAGCTCAAGGTGATCGCGGAGAAGCGGCGCGTGGTGGTGCAGGGGACGGTGGACCTGAAGGCGGGGCGCGAGGTGGCGCGCAAGTCCTGCCTGGTGTGCCACAAGCTCCACGGCGAGGGCGCGGAGGTGGGGCCGGACCTGACGGGCGTGGGACGCAGCTCCCTGGACGCGCTGCTCCACAACGTCATCCACCCGAACGAGATCATCGGGCAGGGCTACGAGAACGTGATGGTGGAGACGCGGGACGGGCGGACGGTGTCGGGCCGCATGGTGGAGAATGGCGCGGCCCGGGTGCGGCTGTTGCAGGCGGGCGGCGTGGAGGAGGTGATCGGCAAGGCGGACGTGAAGGCGTTGGTGGTTTCGGAGAACTCCGTCATGCCCGAGGGCCTCGAGCAGATGCCCGACGCGGACTTTCGCAACCTGATCTGGTTCATCCTCGCTCCGCCGGAGGACGGGAAGCCCCTCGACGACGGGCGACGGCGCGAGCTGATGGGCGGCGCGGGCGACTCGGCGTCGGTGGAGACGGTGCGCGACGGGGAGTCCGTGGCGTTGTGGGCGCCGGAATGGCGGCTCGACGCGCCGGACTTCGCGGGGACGCCGTCGCGGATGGGGTCG
>JBJSZF010000190.1:0-5292 GCA_046090125.1 Verrucomicrobiota bacterium | reverse complement strand
CCGCCCCACCCTCGGCGCATGGCTCGGGTACGGGCTCGGGTCCGAGGCCGACAACCTCCCCGCGTTCGTCGCCATGACGTCGGTCACCCGCAACACCACGTGCGGCCAGATCTTCTACGACTTCTACTGGGGCTCCGGCTTCCTTCCGTCCCGACACCAAGGGGTCAAGTTCCGCGGCTCCGCCGAGCCCGTGCTGTACCTCGACAACCCGGCCGGCATCGAGCGCCCCGTGCGGCGGGCCATGCTCGACGACCTCGCCGCCCTCAACCGCCAGCATCACGAGGACTGGGGCGACCCCGAGATCAACGCCCGCATCGCCCAGTACGAGATGGCCTTCCAAATGCAGGCCTCCGTGCCGGAACTCTCGGACATCTCCCGCGAGCCCGACGCCGTCCTCCGCGAGTACGGCCCCGACGTTCGGACGCCGGGCACGTTCGCCTACAACTGCCTGATGGCCCGGCGCCTCCTCGAGCGCGGCGTCCGCTGCGTCCAGCTCATGCACGCCGGCTGGGACCAGCACAACTCCCTCACCACCGAGCTGTACCACCAGTGCCGGGACACGGACCAGCCCTCCGCCGCCCTCGTCCTCGACCTCGAACGCCGCGGCCTGCTCGAGGACACGCTCGTCGTCTGGGGCGGCGAGTTCGGCCGCACGCCCTTCATCCAAGGCAACATCAACGACCGCCCACGCTGGGGCCGCGACCATCACCCCTACGCCTACACCACCTGGATCGCCGGCGGCGGCATCCGCCCCGGCTTCTCGTACGGCGAAACCGACGACCTCGGCATGAACGTCGTCGCCGATGGCGTCCATGTGCACGACCTGCAAGCCACCCTGCTCCACCTCCTCGGCATCGACCACGAACGCCTCACCTATCGCTTCCAAGGCCGCGACTTCCGACTCACCGACGTCCACGGCCACGTCGTGAAGCCCCTCCTCGCCTGAAGCCCGGCCGCATCCGTTTCCAAGACCATGCCCAGCCAGAAACCCCAAGAGCCCAAGCGCTCCCTGTGGCTCGCCCAGGACGCGCGATCCGTCGTGGTCCTCGACCAAACGCGCCTGCCGCACCGCTTCGAAACCGTCACCCTACGCACGTCGGCCGACGCCGCCCGCGCCATCTCCGACATGATCATCCGCGGCGCGCCGTTGATTGGCGTCACCGCCGCCTACGGCATGGCCTTGGCCATGGCCGAGGACGCGTCGGATTCCAACGTCGGCCATGCCTACAACGTCCTCATCGCCACGCGCCCCACGGCCGTGAACCTGCGCTGGGCGCTGGACCTCATGCGCGCCCACCTGTCCCCGCTCCCGCAGGCCCAGCGGCGTGAAGCCGCCTTCCTCAAGGCCGCCGAGGTCGCAGAGCACGACGTCGCCGCCAACCACGCCCTCGGCCTCCACGGCCTTCAAGTGCTCCGCCGCATCGCCCGTCGCCGTAACGGCGAGCCCGTCCGCATCATGACCCACTGCAACGCCGGACGCCTTGCCGCCGTCGCATGGGGCACCGCCACCGCCCCCATGTACCTCGCCCACGACGCCGGGATCCCCATCCATGTCTGGGTCAGCGAAACCCGCCCCCGCAACCAGGGTGCCTCCCTCACCGCATGGGAACTCGGCGACCATGGCGTCCCGCACACCGTCGTTGCCGACAACGCCGCCGGTCACCTCCTCCAGCGCGGTCTCGTCGATGTCGTCCTCGTCGGGGCCGACCGCGTCACGCGCCGCGGCGACGTTGCCAACAAGGTCGGCACTTACCTCAAGGCCCTCGCCGCCCATGCCCATCGCGTCCCGTTCCACGTGGCCTTTCCCATGTCCACCATCGACTGGACCCTCGACGACGGCGTCCGCGGCATTCCCATCGAACAACGTTCCCAACGCGAGGTCACGCACCTCACCGGCACCGACGCCCGTGGCCGCGTCGTCGAGGTCCTTGTGACGCCCGAGGCGTCGCCCGCGCGCAACGACGCCTTCGACGTCACCCCCTTCCACCTCGTCACCGGATTCATCACCGAGGCCGGCACGTGCGACGCAACCCGCGCGGGGCTGAGGGGTCTCTTGAAGGCGCAACCCAATGCCCGCTTGGCGGCCGAGCCCCGCGCCCGGAAGCTGCCGCCCACGAAGTGAGGACGCTCCACCGCCACCTCCTGAGCGAGACCCTGGCCACGCTGCTGGTCACGGTTGCCGTGTTCACCTTCGTCCTGCTGCTGGGCAACATCCTCAAGGATGTCCTCGACCTCCTCGCGAGCGGCCGGGCCTCCCTGTTGTTGGTGGGGCGCTCCATCCTGCTTCTCATTCCCTTCGCCCTGGCCTTTGCACTGCCCATCGGGATGCTCACCGCCGCGTTGCTGGTCTTCGGACGGCTGAGCGCCGACGGCGAGATCACCGCCCTGCGCGCCGGCGGCATCAGCCTCGTCTCCTCCGTCGCCCCCGTCGTCGGCCTCAGCATCCTCTTGTCCGGGCTGTGCCTCGCGTTCAACTGCCATGTCGCCCCGGCCAGCCGCGTGGCCTTCAAGCAGGTCCAGCAGGACATCCTCCGGGCCAAGGGCTTCGCCTCCCTCATTGCCGGGCGCTACCTCGACTTCGGATCGCTCACCCTCTACGCCCGCTCCGCCTCCGGGACCAACCTCTCCGACATCCTGGTGTACCAAGTCAGCGAGGGCCGTCGCTCGCTCGACCTGTGGGCGCCCGAGGGAGCCTTCTCCCTCGACACCAACGGCTGGCCCGACGCCCTCGTCCTGCGCAACGCCCAGGGCATCCTCTCCCTGAACAACCTCCAGGTCCCCGGATTCCTCTCCGAATGGACCACCAACCTCTCCAATCTCCGGCCGGATTCCCTGGTCAAGCCCAAGCCCTCCGAGATGACTTATCGCCAGCTCCAGGAGGAGCTCGCCCGCCGACGCGACTCCGGCGACGCCCTCTCCCCCATCCGCGTCCAGATGCACCGGCAGCTCTCGTTCTCCTTCGCGTGCATCGGCTTCACCCTCGTGGGCATCCCCCTCGGCCTCCGCTCCCACCGACGCGAGACCAACATCGGCGTCGCCCTCGCCCTGCTGCTCCTCACCGCCTACTACGCCTTCATCATCCTCGGCCAATCCCTCGAAACCCGCGCCGACCTCCATCCCCACCTCATCCTCTGGATCCCCAACCTGCTCTTCCAAGCCGTCGGAGCCTGGCTCCTCGTCCGCGCCGACGGGCCGCCACGGTAGCCGGTCACCGGACGCTTGACCCCGTCAACACACGTCGAGTAAGAGTCCATCCAGTGTTGTCACGATGGTCACGCATGGGGTTGGTCTGCTGGCTGGTGGCCAGCATTGGCCTCCATCTGGCCCTGCTCCAGTCCGTCGCCTGGTCCCTGATGTTCGCGGGATTCATGCGCTCCGGCGATTCCATCCCGGTCGCCCTCGGCAAGACCTTCGACGGCCAACACCCATGCCGCCTCTGCGTCTGGGTTCGCTCCAAGGCCGCTGACTCCGCGAGGGATTCGAGCCCAAACCACGCAGCACCCAACCTGCCCAAGTTGGAACTCGCCACACCGGCCGACGCCCTCGCATGGGCCGCTCCTGCCCTCCCCCACGCAATGGTCGCATCCGCCCCCATCTTCTGGCCTCGCCGCCCCCACACCCCACCCGTCCCCCCACCCCGCCCCAGCCGATTTGCCTGATCGGTCCGATCCGACCCATCCGCCCCGACCTAGGCAATCCACGTCCCGTCCTCCACGTCGCACGTCCCGGCACCGTTTGCCGTGGCACGGCGTACCATCGGCCCACCGGGTGGCCCATGCCCGGAACCACGGCCGAATCCATCCCCGAAGGCACCCCGCACCATCGCGGCCGTTGCCGTGTCATGGGCATCCCACGCCCTTCCCGGCGCGCCGCGCGCGCGACGTGCCATGGGGGGCATCCACTCGGTTTGATTTGTTCCGCACCATGAAGATTCGTTGTTTCCATGCGCCGGCCCTGTCGGCGGCGCTCCTCGCCATCGCCCCGTCGGCGATGGCTCACATCGGCTACACCGGACGCAACTTTGGCTCCTTCACCGGGCTCGACGTGGCGTCCCTTTCCATCACCAACCAGGCCGTCACCGGCAACTATGGCTGGATCGACGCCGCCGACGCGTCGCTCGGCGACAGCCACAAGGGCCGCGCGTTTCGATTCACGCTCACGGGCGACGCGATGGTCTCCCTCACGGTCCAAGCCAACGCAACGGCCACCGCAAACTCCATCGGCGGGCTGCTGCCCGGCGTCTCCGTATATGCCGGCCTCGCCGGGATCGCGCCGTTCCCGCCGACGCAAACCGCGCTGCCGTCCAGCGCCGACCATGACGATTCCATGGCTTCGCTGGCCTGGCGAACGGCCTACGCCCAAGCCCACCTCGGGGCCAACCTCGACTGGAACGTCACCGACGGAAGCTGGAACGCGACCGGCGACTGGCGGATCGGCGGCGACGGCGACCTTCCCGGGGACTTTGCCCAGCTCAGCTCGTTTCAGTATCGGCTGTCCGCATCGGACGACGACCGCGATGGCGTCGTGCGGTTGCACGGCGCACTCGCGCCCGGAGACTACACCGTCTTCGTCGGTGGGGTGGATCTGGCCAACAAGACGTCCGTCGATGCCGGCAAGGCCTACGGGATGTCCGTCACGCTCAACGTGAGCCCCGTCCCTGAGCCCTCCACGTGGGCGCTGGCCGGGCTGGGTGGCCTCGCGCTCGTGCTCGGCTGGAACCGGCGCAGCCGCTAGGCCCGGAATACCAAGCGCGCATCGGCCCATGCCCTTCCTTGCAGCCAGCGAATCCCGACATCGGCAGACAGGGCTCCTCGACGGCACGCGTCGTCGGGGGGCCTTCTCCCTGATCGAGCTCCTCGTCGTCGTGGCCATCATCGCCGTCCTCGCAGGCCTTCTCCTCCCCGCCCTGTCCCAGGCCCGGTCGCGCGCCACCGCCGTGCGGTGCACGGCCCAACTTCGGCAACTCGGCATCGGCTGTGCCCTCTACGCGGACGAGAACAACGACCGCCTCCCGCAGTCGGCCCACCAGGGCGCGTCCTGGATCTCCCGGCTCGCACGATATGGGCTCACCAACGTCTATCGTTGCCCCGCCGACACCAACCGCTCCCGGCTCACCAGCTACGCGATCAATGACTTCCTCACCCCATCGCCCTACGGCGACCGCCTCGCCGACTTCTCCCGCCTGAACGCCCTCCCTGCGCCGTCCGAAACCATCCACCTCGCCGAGGCCGCGCCCGACTTCGAGGGTTCGGATCACTTCCACTTCGCCGACGCCGCCAGCGGCGGTTTCGG
>JBJSZF010000189.1:0-3650 GCA_046090125.1 Verrucomicrobiota bacterium | reverse complement strand
GACGGCGTCGATGACCTCGCCGAGGTTGTGCGGGGCCATGTTGGTGGCCATGCCGACGGCGATGCCGGTGCCGCCGTTCACGAGGAGGTTCGGGAAGGCAGCCGGGAAGACGACGGGCTCGGTGAGGGACTCGTCGTAGTTGGGGGTGAAATCGACGGTGTCCTGGTCCATGTCCTGCATCAGGACGGCGCCGAGGTGCGTGAGGCGGGCCTCGGTGTAACGCATGGCGGCGGGGGGGTCGCCCTCGACGGACCCGAAGTTGCCCTGTCCATCGACGAGGCGCTCGCGCATGGCCCAGGGCTGGGCCATGTGGACGAGGGTGTCATAGACGGACTGGTCGCCGTGGGGATGGTACTTGCCGATGGTCTCGCCGACGATGCGCGCGCACTTGAGGTGCTTGCGGTTGGGCATGACGCCGAGGTCATGCATGGCGTAGAGGGTGCGGCGCTGGGACGGCTTGAGGCCGTCGCGTGCGTCCGGGAGCGCGCGCGACACGATCACGGACATCGAGTAGTCGAGGAACGAGTTCCGGATCTCGTCGGCGACGTTGATCTTTCCGAGTTTCTCGTTGGCGGCGTAGGCGGGGGTCACCTGCGGCGGCTGGGGCGGCTGGGGTTGTTCGTCGGGCATGGAAGGCGTGGGGGTGGGAATGAAGGAGGTGCGGGGGCGTTGCGTGCGGCGGCGCGGGGGTGGGGACGGTGCCTAGACGTCGAGGTTGCGCACGTTGAGGGCGTTGTCCTCGATGAACTGCCGGCGGGGCTCGACCTCCTCTCCCATGAGCTTGGAGAACATGTCCTCGGCCTCCACGGCGTCGGTCAGGTCGATGCGCAGGAGCTTGCGGTGCGCAGGGTCCATGGTGGTTTCGAAGAGCTGCTTGGGGTTCATCTCGCCCAAGCCCTTGAAGCGCTTGATCTCGATGCCGCGCTTCCCCACCTCCTTGATCGCCGGGAGGATCTCGGCCACGGAAAACAGGGGCCGCGTCTGCTGGCGTTCGCCCTCGCCCTCGATCAGCTCAAAGAGGGGCTTGTCCTGGGCGGAGTAGTGCTCGACGGCGAGCCCCTTCTTGGCGAGGCGCGAGAGCAGGTCCTGCACGGCGTGGCTCTCGTAGAGCGACTCGTGGCGGGCGCGGCGCGACGGCCCGTCCTTGCGCGTGGACTTCTCGGGCGGCTCCGTGGCCTCCGTGCGGCGGGACAACAGGTCGAGGTCCGGGTTCGCGGCACCGAACGCGGCCAACGCCTCGTCGGTGACGAAGAAGTGGATGGACTCGTTGTTGCCCTCGCGCACAACGACGAGGTGGCGCGGCAGCTCGCCCGTCTTGGCGTCGCGGGCGGCGATGTATTCCTCGAAGTCGGCCCCCTTGCGCCTCATGCCGGTCGCCAGCTTCTCGAGGGCCTGGAGCAGATCCAGGATCTCCGTGAGCTGCTTGGAGGGAAGCTCCTTGTCGTCGGCCAGGTTGTGGAGGCGCACCTCCTCGGACCCGAGCTGGATGAGGATGCGGTTGAGGGCGACGTCGTCATCGACGTACTCCACGCGCTTGCGGCGCGCGATCTGGTAGAGGGGCGGCTGGGCGATGTACACGTAGCCCTGCTTGATGAGCTCCGGCATCTGCCGATAGAAGAACGTCAGGAGCAGCGTCCGGATGTGCGAGCCGTCCACGTCGGCGTCGGTCATCAGGATGACCTTGTGGTAACGGAGCTTCTGGAGGTTGAAGGCCCCTTCCGCGTCGCCGGTGCCGATGCCCGTGCCAACGGCCGTGATGAGGGTCCGGATCTCCTGGTTCTGGAGGACCTTGTCGAGGCGGGCTTTCTCGACGTTGATGAGCTTGCCGCGGATGGGAAGGATGGCTTGGAACTTACGGTCGCGGCCCTGCTTGGCGGAGCCGCCTGCGGAGTCGCCCTCGACGATGTAGAGCTCGGTGTTGGCGGGGTCGCGGTCCGAGCAATCGGCCAGCTTGCCGGGGAGCCCGCCGCCGGTGAGGGCGGTCTTGCGGACGGCCTCGCGGGCCTTGCGTGCGGCCTCGCGGGCCCGGGCGGCGTTCAGGGCCTTGTCCAGGATGCGCTTCGCGACGTTGGGGTTGTCGTCGAAGTGGTTCATCAAGGTCTCGTAGGTGGCGGAACCCACCATCGACTCCACCTCCGGGGAGATGAGCTTGACCTTGGTCTGGGACTCGAACTTGGGGTCCGAGTGCTTGATGGAAATGACGGCGGTGAGGCACTCGCGCACGTCGTCGCCCGTGATCTGGGGGTCCTTGTCCTTGAGGAGGCTATTGGCCTTCGCGTACTGGTTGATGGCCCGCGTCAGCGCGCTGCGGAAGCCAGAGAGGTGCGCGCCGCCGTCCGGGTTGTGGACGGTGTTGGTTTAGCAGAGGACCTGGTCGTTGAAGCTGTCGTTGTATTGGACGACGGCCTCGAGGTGGATCTCGACGGGCTTGTCCGGCGTGGTGACGTCCGCCTCGCGCCGGAGGAGGATGGGCTTGGGATGGAGGACCTGGCGCGACTTGTTGAGCTGGCGGACGAACTCCTCGATGCCGTCCTTGTAGAAGAAGGTCTCGGGCTTCGGCTCCGTGGCCCGCTCGTCAAGGAACACGATCTCCAGGCCGGAGTTGAGAAACGCCAGCTCGCGGAGCCGCTGCGAGATGCGCTCGGCCTTGAACTCCGTGGTCTCGCGGAAGATCTCGGCGTCGGGCTTGAAGGTGATCAAGGTGCCCGTGCCGCGCGCCTTGCCGATGACCTCCAGCTTCTTGGTCGTCTTGCCACGCTCGAACGCCATGTGGTGCACCTTGCCGTCGCGCGAGACCTCCACCTCGAACCACTCGGAGACGGCGTTGACGCACTTTGCGCCGACGCCATGGGTGCCGCCGGAAAACTTGTAGCCGCCCTGCCCGTACTTGCCGCCGCTGTGGAGGGTGGTGAGGACCATCTCCACGCCGGGGATCTTGTACTGGGGGTGGATGTCCACGGGGATGCCGCGTCCGTCGTCACGGATGGAAATGGAGCCGTCGGCATGGATGGTCACCTCGATGCGCTTGCAATGACCGGCGAGGTGCTCGTCCACGGAGTTGTCCAACACCTCCGAGACGCAGTGGTGGAGGGCGCGTTCGTCCGTGCCGCCAATATACATGCCGGGCTTCTTCCGGACGGCCTCGAGACCCTCGAGCTTGCCCAGCTTTGACGCGTCGTATTCGGCGGCGTTCCTCGTGTTGTCTGCCATGTGAAAATCCGGCTGTTCCATGCGGGAACCCAGGGGTGCCGGCCAGGTGCTCCGGCCCAACTCCTTGCATGGGAGCCATGAAGGCCACCGGCCGCACCGCCGATCTTCGACGTCACCCGGGAAGCCCGTCTGGACGTCCCAAAAACCTACTGCCCAAGGGGGCCTTGGAACAATTCAATAATCGAGTCCACCCACGCGCGGCACCGGGTCGTCTGGGGTTCGCGGTGATGCCGACGGTCGAGTCCGTTCATCGCCTCCGGCGCGCGTCCATGCCTTTGCTTTCAACGCCCTCGGCCCAAGGCCCGCGACGGATGCCCTGTCGGCGACGCCTCGCGTCAACACCCCCCCTACTCCACCCGCACCTCGCGCGCGCCCGGCGGCACCGCCATTCGGCTCTCCTGGCCCCCGGGCCATCCCACCCACACCCAGCGCGGCTCCCC
>JBJSZF010000188.1:0-6463 GCA_046090125.1 Verrucomicrobiota bacterium | reverse complement strand
CAATGGGGTCAGATCTGTAATATTGACATATTGATCCGTAGGCCGTTGAGCCTGCGTGCAAGCAGGGCACGTGGAAATGACGCGCGGTGAGGCTTCGGCACCGTTTGCCGCGTCGTGGGGACGAGCTGCGATCGAAGCGATCTGCCTGTGGCGGACCCGGGAATCCGGGCACGTCGGCCCCACGTGCCGGGGGCGCATTCAAGGAGGCTGCCTGAGGCGGGATTCCAGGGCCAAAATGTCAATGATACAGATCTGACCCCTTTGCCTGGGGCGCGGCGGGCGCACTTCGCGCCTTGGCAGGCGGCGGGCGGCGCGGGGATACTCAGGGCGTGATCAACGTCGGCATCATCGGCACCGGCTTCATGGCCGTCGCCCACATCCGGGCCTACCGGAAGCTTCCCATGGCACGCATCGTCGCCCTCGCCAACCCGAGCGGGCGCAACCTCGACGGCGACTTTTCCAACGTCGCGGGCAACGTCGGCTCGCAGGACGCCGTGCGGCTGGACATGACCCAGGTGCGGGCGTACCGGCGGATCGAGGAGCTGCTGTCCGACCCCGAGGTGCACGCGGTGGACATTTGCACGCCCACGCCGACGCACGTGGACCTGTGCCTCGCGGCCCTGGCGGCGGGGAAGCATGTCCTGGTGGAGAAACCCATCGCCCGCACCACGGCCGAGGCCCGACGCATCGCGGAGGCCGCCCATGCCGCCGCCGCCCGTGGCGTGTTCTTGATGCCCGCGTTGTGCATCCGCTTCTGGCCCGAGTACGCTTGGACACGGCAGGTCATTGCCTCCGGCCTCCACGGCAAGGTCCTCGACGCGCGGTTCCGCCGGGTCGCGCAGGCTCCGGGCTGGGGCCACGGCCATTTCCTCAAGGGGGCGCAATCCGGCGGGGGGCTCTTCGACCTGCACGTTCACGACACCGACTTCGTGGTGCATTGCTTCGGCCGTCCCAAGGCCGTCACGTCGTCCGGCTACTCGCGGGTGAGCGGGGCGATCGACCACGTCGTCACCCTGTACCACTACCCGGGCGGCCCGACGGTGTCGGCCGAGGGAAGCTGGGCCATGTCCGAGGGCTTCGGCTTCAACATGGCGTTCACCGTGAACCTCGAGCGCGCGACCATCGACTACGACATCGCGCGCGGAGCCGACGCCCTGCGGGTGTTCGTGCCCGGGCAGGCCCCGGTGACGGTGAAGCCCGACGGCGGCGACGGCTACCTGGGCGAGGCGCGTCACTTCCTCGAATCCATCGCCAACCGGCGCGCCCCGACGCTGGTGACCCCCGACGCCGCCGTGGTCTCGCTTGAGGTGTGCGAGGCGGAGGAACGGTCCGTGCAGCAAGCCGCCACCGTCTCCCTCCCGTGAGCGAACCCATCGAGGCACGGCCCGGGTTCCGTCCGCCCGCCCGGCTCCGCCATGCGATTTTCGACTGGGACGGCACGTTGTCCTTCATCCGCGCCGGTTGGGGCGAGGTGATGCTGGAATTGTTCCTGTCGCATCTGCCGCCCTTGCTGGGCGAGGACGTCGCCGAGCGTCGGATGCAGGCGCACGACGACATCTGGCGATTGAATGGCAAGCCGACCATTCACCAGATGCAATGCCTGGCGGACCGCGTGGTCGAGCGCGGCGGGCCAAGCCGGGCCGCCACCGAGTACCAAGCCGAGTACGCCACGCGTCTCCGTCGCATGGTGGATGCCCGGATTGCCGAGGTTCGGTCCGGCGAGCGTCCGGCGTCGGCCTACCAACCGCCCGGGACAATGTCCTGTCTGGAGGCGTTGCAGGCGGCCGGGCTGACGCTCCACGTGGTCTCGGGCACCGAGGTCCGCCACGTGAGCGTCGAGGTGGAGGTGCTGGGTGTGTCCCGATTCTTTGGGTCCCGGGTTCACGGCCCTGCCGGCCCCGAGGACCGCACGTACAGCAAGCGCGGCGTCATGGACGCGATCCTCGCGTCGGGCGGCGTGGGAGGCGACGCGCTGGTCGTGTTTGGCGACGGCCATGTCGAGATCGAGGAGGCCAAGGCGCTGGGGGCGCTGGCCGTTGCCGTGGCCACGGACGAGGAGGTCTTCGGGTCCGGCCGCATCGACGCGGCGAAGCGCACGCGGCTGAGCGGGGTCGGGGCGGACTTGGTCGTGGCGGACTACGCGCGGCTGGCGGAGCTGCTGCGGGGCCTTGGGATTGCGCGGGGTGGCGCGTAGCGAGGCTCGAAGACGGCATGGACGAGGAAGTTGAGGCATCATGGGGGCGGTGGCTCCTCGATCCCTGCGCTTCAAAGGAGGTACCCTTCCTTGCGGATCTAGGCTTCCATTCCGACGATGAAGCACTCGACGTGGGGCCACGGTCCGCCGCACATCCGATGTGGCCTCGCACGCCCCGTCGGCGCCGCCTTGTGGCTCTCGTTGGCGGCGGCAGGGGGCGCCGCTGCGCAGGGGGTGGAGGCGGACTTCGACAAGGACGGCCGCATGGACCGCGTCGTCATGGGCTCCGACGGGCGGCACCGGGTGGAGACGCGCGGCACCGACGGCGCATGGACACAGGCGGACTTTGGCTTGCCGGACGAGGTCGTGGCGACGGCGGCCGCGGCGGGCGCGGCGGATGTGGGGTTGCGTTGGGTGGACTTGAACGGAGACGGCCACGACGACCTGGTGCTCTCCAACGACCGCGTCGTTTCGATGCACCTGTGGACGCGCATCGTGCAGGCGCAACTGGGCTGGACGAAGGGCTGGACGCATCCGGTCCGGTCCGGTCCGCGCGCGGGCAAGGACGACGAGCCGCCCTCGTTCGTGGGGGCGACGGTTCGCCGGGACGGGGCCGAGGTGGTGGTGACGCGCGGTGGCAAGGAGGACCGCTTCCAGCCAGGCCGTTGGATGGCCATGCCGATGCCCCCGCCGTTGTCGGTGCCGGAGGCCTTGGCGGCGTTCCGCGTGGACCCCGGCATCGAGGTCCAATGCGTGGCGTCGGAACCCGTGGTGGTGGACCCGGTGTCCATGGACTGGGGCGCGGACGGGCGGTTGTGGGTGGTCGAAATGCGGGACTATCCGCTGGGAATGGATGGCCGGGGCCAGCCGGGCGGGCGCGTGAAGGTGCTGGAGGACCATGACGGCGACGGCGTGTTCGAGCGCGCGACGGTGTTCCTGGATGGGTTGCCATTCCCTTCGAGCGTGATGCCGTGGGGCGGCGGGGCGTTGGTGGCGTCGGCACCGGACCTGATTCATGCGGAGGACACCAACGGCGATGGCGTGGCGGACGTGCGCCGCGTGTTGTTCACGGGGTTTCACCCGGGGAACCAGCAGCATCGCTTCAACGGGTTTGAATGGGGATTGGACGGCTGGGTGTACGTGGCCAACGGCGACAGCGGCGGCACCGTGACGTCCGTGGCGACCGGCAAGTCCGTGAAGCTGGGCGGCCGCGACCTGCGGGTGCGGCCGGACACGGGCGAGATGGAGACCGTGTCGGCGCAGACGCAGTTTGGACGCCGCCGCGACGACTGGGGCCGCTGGTACGGCAACAACAACCCCACGTGGCTCTGGCAGGTCCGGCTCCCGGAGCATTACCTGCGCCGCAACCCTTCGCTGGCCGTGCCGCGCGTCGTGGAGATGCTGGCCAACTACCCGGACTCGACCCGGGTATTCCCCGCGAGCGCGCCGCAGCAACGTCCCAACCAACCGTGGTCGCTCAACCACGTCACGAGCGGGTGCAGCCCCACGCCGAACCGCGACGACGTGTTCGGCCCGTCGTTCGAGGGATCGGTCTTCATCAGCGAGCCGGTCCACAACACGGTGCATCGCGAGGTCCTGCATCCGCACGGCAGCGGCGTGCACAGCCGCCGTGCCCCGGGCGAGGAACGCTCCGAGTTCCTTTCGAGCACGGACCCATGGTTCCGGCCCACGGGGACGCGCGTGGGGCCGGACGGGGCGCTGTGGGTGGCGGACATGCAGCGGTTCATCCTGGAGCATCCGGAGTGGATCTCGCCGGAAATGCAGGCGCGCGTGAACCTGCGCGCGGGCGACGACCGCGGACGCATCTACCGCGTCGCGCCCAAGGGATCGCGCCGGCGCCCCGTGCCGTCGCTGGCGGCGTTGGACACGGCGGGGCTGGTCCGCGCCATGGATCATCCCAACGGATGGCAACGCGACATGGCGATGCGTTGCCTCGCGGACCGGCGGGATCCCGCGAGCCACGCGCCCTTGCGTGCCTTGATGCAACCCACGCGCGACCCGCGCGTCCGGCTCCAGTCGATGGCCACCCTCGGCGTGCTGGGCGCGTTGCAGGAGACGGACCTGTTGGCGGGATTGTCGGACCCGCACCCCGGCGTGCGCATCGAGGCCCTTCGACAATCGGAGGCCCATGCCCCGAGGGCCGGCGCGGTCCTCGATGCCGTCCGCGGGCTCGCCTCCGATGGGGACGCGGAGGTGCGTTTGCAGGCCGCGTTCTCGCTGGGGGCCTGGCCCGTGGATCTCGTCGAGCAGGCGCTGCGCCGGGTCGCCTCGCGGCCGGACCTCGACGCGTGGACGCGCTGGGCCGTGCAGTCGTCGGTCCCGGCGGGACACGCGTTGTTCCGGGAGTTGAAGGCGGGCCAGGCCGTGGCGCCGCCGCCGGCCGCGTTGGCAACGGTCAAGCCCAGCTCGCCCGACCGGGCGGCGGTGGTGGCGCGCCTTGGGCACATGGCGGGGAAGCCGGGCGACGCGTCGAAGGGCAAGGCGCGCTTCGTCGAATGGTGCGCCCCGTGCCATCGGATGGGCGACGTGGGCGCGGCCGTGGGCCCGGACCTTGCAATGGCGTCGGGCAAGCCGCCGGAATGGTGGCTGACGGCGATCCTGGACCCGGACCAGGCCGTGGAGGCGCGCTATCGCGCGTGGGAGGTCGAGCTGGACGATGGCGAGACGTTGTCCGGGCTGGTGTCGGCGGAGACGGCCAACAACGTCGTGGTGCGGCAGGCGGGCGGCGGGGAGGTGCCGGTGTTGCGGGCGCGGCTGCGGCGGATGGAGGCGACGGGCCGTTCGTTGATGCCGACGGGGTTTGAGACCTCGCTGGGCGAGCAAGGGTTGGCCGACTTGCTGGCGTGGGTGCGCGGCGCGGACGCCCGGTGAGGGCGTGACGGGCGGACGAACGAAGAGTCGTCCGGGGTCGGCCGCGCTCCCAGCGTGGAGCCAGCCCGGCCCGGGATTCCCGTTTGCCGCGTCGAGCGCGCCCCGGGCATCGTGCCGGCATGAACCTGTCCCCTAGCGCCGGTTGGTCGCGCCCGCTTCGTGCCCTTATTGGCTTCGCCGCGTGGTCCTCGCTGAGCCTCCTGCTGGCCGCGAGGGCGCTGGAGCCGATCCCGCAGGCGTTCGACCAGGAGGTCGCCCATCACCACGAGCCCGGACACGGCGCGCCGCAGGGCGACGTCCAGCTCCTCGATCTCGAAGGTACCGAGGTGCGCGCGTTCGTCGATGGGCATTGGCATCGGTGGGGCGGCGATGGATGGCAGGCCGAACCCCAGTGGGACCCGGCGACGGCCGACTCGTTTCGCCTGGCCGGACCCGAGGGGCGGGTGGCGGCGGTGTCCGTTCCCTGGAAGGAGGTTCGTCAGGTGGTGCGGGCGGGCTCGCGACGTTGGGTGGTGTCGGCCACAGCGGTGATGGAGTTGGCGGGGCGCGACGAGCCGCGTCCGGTGACGTTGCCGCCGGGGGCCGTGGTGCGGCAGTTGGCGGCAGCCGGGGAGTCGGGGCCGTGGCTGGCGGCGTCCAACGGGCTTTGGCAACGACAGGGGAACGGATGGGAACGCGTGCCCGTCCTGGACGCGGCCGGGCGCGACTGGGCGACGACGAACGTGCTGGCGGTGGCCTTGGATGGATCGGGACGGCCATGGGTGGCCACGCGGGCGGGCGTGGCGCGCCGGGATGCGACGGGCTGGCGCTGCTTCGAGGGACGCGACGGGCTTCCCTGGAACGACTTCACGGCGGCGGCGGCCGGGCGCGGCGAGACGATGTGGTTCGCCACGCACCTGGGCGTGATCCGATGGGACGGCCGCGAGTTTCATTATCGGCAGGGGCCGCGTTGGCTGCCGTCGGACGACGTCCGGCAGGTGGTGGTGGACGGGACGGGGCAAGGATGGCTTGCGACGACGCGCGGCGTGGGGCGGATGGGTTGGAGGCGCATGACGCTGGCGGAGAAGGCGGAGCATTATGAGGTCGAGATCGAGCGTTATGTGGCCCGCACCCCGTATGGGTACGTGGCGGAGGCTCCGCTGAAGCGTGCCGGGGACCGTGCCTCGGCGGACCCGCAGGACTCGGACAACGACGGACTTTGGACGGCGATGTATGGCGCGGGCGAGTGCCTGGCCCATGGGGCGACGGGGAGCCCGGAGTCGTTGCGTCGGGCCAAGAAGGCCTTCGAGGCGCTCCGCTTCCTCCAGGTGGTGACGTAGGGCGGCACGCCCGCGCCGGACTGCGGCTACGTGGCCCGCACCATCCGGCCCGTGGAAT
>JBJSZF010000187.1:0-1251 GCA_046090125.1 Verrucomicrobiota bacterium | reverse complement strand
ATGCGACCGCAGCCCGCCCTCGATCACCTTCAGGTCGTGATACTCCGGCGTGCGCCCCAGCACCACGTCGCGCCCGGCGCACACGACCAGGTCGCCCATGCGGTCGGGCGGGAGCTGCATCAGCCGCGCCGCCGTGTCGCGGTCCAAGGCCTCGGTGACGCCCGGGATCGCCCGCAGCCAATGGATCACGTCCTGCAACAACCCGGGCTGGCCCGCGCCCGACGGCAGGTGCACCTGCGCAAACGATCCCAGCGCCCCGTGATGCACCACGTAGGGGTCCGTGATGGGAAGAATCACCCGGAAGCCCGGCCCGAACCGCTCGACGAGGTCCGACTCGAGGTACACGACGTTGGGGGAGCCGTCGGGCCTTCGCTTCCAGTTCATGCCATGGTCGGCCGTGATGCCCACGACGGCGCCCAGGTCGAGGAGGCGGCCAAGCTGGACGTCCAGTTGATGGTAGAAGTCGAGAGCCTCGGGAGCGTCCGGACCGAACTTGTGCTGCATGAAGTCCGTCGTGCTCAGGTACAGGAAGTCCGCGCGGCCGCGCGCCAGCAACTCGGCCCCGGCGCGCAGGACATACACGGAGGCCTCGCCCGAGTAGATGGGCGGCGTGGGGCCCGCCACGGCCTCGGCGTCGTCCAGCCCATGCGTCGCCAGCCGAGCCTGGGCGGCCTTCTCGGAGGAAAACGCCATGCCGCCGCACTCGATCAACCCGGAGGCGAAGATGTCCCGGAGCTTCTCCTTGGCGGTGACCACGGCGACCTTGCGCCCGGCCCGCTGCGCGGCGGGGAAGATCGTGGGGCACCGCAGGAACCGCGCGCTGTTCATCATCACCTCCTGCCCGGAGGCCACGTCGTAGAAGAAGTTGCCGCCAATCCCATGGAGGGCGGGCGGGACGCCGGTGACGATGGAGGAGTTGTTGACGTTGGTGAAGCTGGGCATGGCCCCGCGGGCAAGACCCCGGAAGCCCTGGAGGATCATCGACTGCAACCGCGGCATCCGGCCGCGCACCAGCGCCGCGTCGAGGTAGTCGTCGGCGCTCCCGTCCAGGCACAGGACGGCAACGGGGGAGTCGGGGAGTCGGTAGGTGCGTTCGTTGACGGTGATCGTGTTCATGAAAGGGCGAGGCAGGCGTCGAGGATGTTGATGGCGTGGTCGAGCTCGGCCCGCGTCAGGACCAGCGCCGGCGTGAGCGTCAGGATGTTCCCCATCGTGACCTTGAAGTTGAGCCCGCGCCGGAGGGCCTCGTAC
>JBJSZF010000186.1:0-26207 GCA_046090125.1 Verrucomicrobiota bacterium | reverse complement strand
GTCGCGGCCGGGCTCGCGGAAGGCGATGCCGGCGGGCGCCTGGGTCTTCATGAGGCCGACGATGCCGAGGACGGGCGACGGGAAGATGGGGTCGCCGAGGGTCTCGTTATAGAGGCTGACGTTGCCGCCGGTGATGGGCGTCTCGAAGAACTCGCAGGCCTCGGCCATGCCCTCGATGGCTTCGACGATCTGGGCCATGATTTCAGGCCGCTCGGGGTTGCCGAAGTTGAGGTTGTTGGTGGCGCCGATGGGGAGAGCGCCGGTGCAGGCGAGGTTGCGGCAGCACTCGGCCACCATGAGCTTGACGGCCTCGCGGGGATCGAGGAAGGTGTAGCGGCCGTTGCCGTCGAGAGACATGGCGATGGAGGTGCCGGTCTCCTTGATGCGCAGGACGGCGGCGTCGCCGCCGGGGCCCTCGATGGTGTTGGTGCGCACCATGTAGTCGTACTGTTCCCAGATCCAGCGCTTGTCGCAGAGGTCCTGGGAGGCGGCGAGGGTGAAGAGGTCGGCGGTGAGGCCGTTCGAGGCGAAGGCGGGCGCGTCCATCTTCTCGGGACGGAGGGGCTTGGTGTAAGGCCGGTGGTAGACGGGGGCTTCGTCGGCGAGGGGGCGGGAGGGGATTTCGGCGACGATTTCGCCGTGGTCGCGGACGCGCATCATGCCGTCGTCCTTGACTTCGCCGACGATGCGGGCGTCGAGGCCCCACTTCTTGAAGACGTCGAGGACTTCGTTCTCGCGGCCCTTGTAGGCGACGAGCAGCATGCGCTCCTGGGATTCGGAGAGCATGATTTCGTAGGGGGTCATGCCGGTCTCGCGCTGGGGGACGTGCATGAGGTCGATTTCGATGCCGGTGCCGGCGCGGGAGCCCATCTCGCAGGTGGAGCAGGTGAGGCCGGCGGCTCCCATGTCCTGCATCCCTGCCACGGCTCCGGTGGCGAGCAGTTCCAGGCAGGCCTCGCAGACGAGCTTCTCCATGACGGGGTCGCCGACCTGGACGGCCCCGCGTTGTTGCTCGGCGGATTCCTCGGTGAGGTCCTGGGAGGCAAAGGCGGCTCCGGCGAGGCCGTCGCGGCCGGTGGCGGGCCCGACGTAGAACACGGGGTTGCCCACGCCATGGGCGGCGCCGCGCGTGATCTGCTCGTGGCGCAGCACGCCGATGCAGAACGCGTTGACGAGGGGATTGCCCTCGTAGGAGGCGTCGAAATAGACCTCGCCGCCGATGGTGGGGATGCCGAAGCAGTTGCCGTAGTGGGCGATGCCGGAGACGACGCCGGAGAAGAGGCGGCGCACGGCGGGGTTGGACAGGGAGCCGAAGCGGAGGGAGTTGAGCCCCGCGATGGGCCGGGCGCCCATGGTGAAGATGTCGCGGATGATGCCGCCGACGCCGGTGGCGGCGCCCTGGAAGGGCTCCACGGCCGACGGGTGATTGTGGGACTCGATCTTGAAGGCGATGGCGATGCCGTCGCCGACGTCGATGATGCCGGCGTTTTCCTCGCCTGCCCCCACGAGGATGCGGCTGCCTTGGGTGGGGAACGTCTTGAGGACCGGGCGCGTGTTCTTGTAGGAGCAATGCTCGCTCCACATGACCGAGAAGATGCCCAGCTCGGTGTAGGACGGGGTCCGGCCCAAGATCCCAAGGATCTTTTGGTATTCGTCCGGCGTCAGGTTGTGGCGCGCCACCAACTCCGGCGTGATCGAAGGTTCGCTCATCTCAAAGGAGGGCAAAGCCTATGGGAACACGCGGGGCAAACAAGCCTTGCCATCAGCTTGGAAGCGGCATGGTCCCTCAACCCCAGATGGCACGGAGGCCATGGAGGCGGTGGCTTCCGACGATGTCGGCGACATGGGGACAAGAAGCGGGGAAGCGGACCGGTCGCGCTGGCAGGGAGCACGGAGGTGCGGCCGGGGACGGCCGCGCTACCCCCTGCCGAGGATTCCGCGCACGACGGACCCGCGGACGTCGGTGAGCCGGTGGTCGCGGCCGCCATAGCGGTAGGTGAGGCGCTCGTGGTCGAGGCCGAGACAGTGGAGCATCGTGGCGTGGAGGTCGTGGACGTGGACGGGGTTTTCCACGGCCTGGAGGCCCAGCTCGTCCGTGGAGCCGTAGGCGCGGCCCGCGTCCACGCCGCCGCCGGCCATCCAGAAGGTGAAGCCCTTGGCGTTGTGGTCCCGGCCATCGGCCCGGCGGCTATCCGGCGTGCGCCCAAACTCCCCACCCCACACCACCAGCGTCTCGTCGAGCATGCCGCGTGACGCGAGGTCGTCGAGGAGGGCCGCGATCGGCTGGTCGATGGCGTGGCTGTTGCGACGGAGGGAAGCCTCGAGGTTTTGGTGCTGGTCCCATCCGCCGTGGTTCAACTCGATGAAGCGGACGCCGGCCTCGGCAAGCCGTCGTGCCAGGAGGCATTGCCGCCCGAAGTTGTCCGTGCCGGATGCCCCGACGCCATACCGCGCCAGGGTGTCGGCGGATTCCGAGGACAGGTCGAGCAAGCCGGGCACCGCGGCCTGCATGCGGAACGCCAGCTCGAAGGACTGGATGACGCCCTCGACCTCCGGGTGGCCGTCGGTGGCGTGGAGGAACTCGCGGTTCATGTGTTGGACGAGCCCGAGCTGCCGTGCTTGCTGGGAGGCATTGAGGAGAGGGTTGCGCACGTTGCCGAGGGCGGTGGCGGCGTTGCCCTCGCGGGTCGCGCCGACGGGCGTGCCTTGGTACACGGCGGGCAGGAAGGCGCTGCCGTGGTTTTGGGCGCCAAACTGCCGCGGGGGCGACAGCGTGATGAAGCCGGGGAGGTTCTCGTTCTCGGTGCCGAGCCCGTACAGGACCCAGGCTCCCATGGAGGGCCGGACGAACCGGGCGCTGCCGGTGTGGAGCTGGATGAAGGCCTGCGGGTGATTGGGGATGTCCGTGTGCATCGAGCGCACGACGCACAACCGGTCCGCATGGCGCGCCAAGCGTGGCATCAGCTCCGAAATCCAAAGGCCGGAGTCCCCGTGCTGGCGGAAGGCGAAGGGTGATCCCACGAGCTTGTTGCCGGAGCCGCGCGCGCCCCCGGGCTGGCCATGGTCCCGTTGCAACCGCGGCTTGGGATCGAATAGGTCGAGCTGCGAGGGCCCGCCCTGCATGCACAGGAAGATCACGCGCCGCGCCGTGGGCTGGAAGTGGGGCGCGCGTCGGCCCAGGGGCGCGCCCGATGCGCCGCCCTGCCCTGCGGACGCGGTCGTGTTCCCGGCCGCCCGGGCGGCGGCCGAGGTCGCAAGCCCGCCCAGGGCCATCCAGCCGAAGCCGGCTGCGACGGATTGCAAGAGGCTACGCCGGCTCAGCAGGCGCGGCTGGACGTCCCGGCATTCGTAGGGGGCATTCATGGTGCGTGCGGCGTCATGGAATCATTCAACGAAGGAAGCGAAACTCGGCCGACGCCAACAAGGCCTGGGCGAACGCCGTCCATGCCGCCTCGCCCGCACGAAGTCGGTCGCCGGGGCGTTGGAGGCCTTTCCCGGGCCTTGCGTTCGCCTCCGTGGCGTCGAGGCGCTCGTCCCGCACGAACTCCAGCGCCCGGGCCATCTCGCGCGACGTGGGAGCCCGGCCCAGCGCCAGCCGATAGGCCCGCGTCACCCGCTCCCGAGGATCCAGCCCCGCCTCGGCCAGCAACCGGCGCGCAAACGCCCGCGACCATGCGATCACCTGCGGGTTGTTCAGGAGGTAGAGGGCCTGCGACGGGACGTTGGTGGTGTCCCGCTCCGCCACAAGCAGGCTCGGCTCCGCAAAATCGAACAAGTCCAGCGCCTCCGGCACGAACCCGCGCACCACGGGCAGATAGACCGAGCGCCTGCGAAGGAGGCCGTCCATGGCCTCGCCTGCGGGCGGACGACGCACCGGGCCGTCGCCCATGCCGGACACGGGCGAGCCCTTGGGCGGATTCGTCTCCAGCATCCCGCTCACGGCGAGCATGGCGTCGCGCAACGCCTCGGCGTCGAGGCGACGCGGCTCGAAACGCCAGTGCAGCGTGTTGTCCGGGTCCAGCTCATGGGCGCGGGGATCCATGGCGGACGACAACGCATAGGAACGGCTCAGCACGATCTCGCGCACGAGCCCCTTGATGGACCACCCGTTCTGGCGCAGGCGCAGGGCGAGGTAATCAAGGAGTTCCGGGTGGGTGGGCCGGTCCCCGTTGAATCCGAAGTCATCCGGCGTGGCGACGATTCCCTGGCCCATGAGGTGCATCCACACGCGGTTGGCGGCGACGCGCGCGGACAGGGGGTTCTCGGGGCGGACGAGCCACTCGGCGAGCTGCAACCGGCCGCTGGAGCCTGCGGGCAGTTCCATGGGCTTGCCACCGTCCAGCACCGGCACGAGCCCGCGCGGGACGCGGCCGGACTTCTGGCTGACCTCGCCCCGCACGAGGAACGGACTGTCGTGGGGGATGCCCTCGCGGACGCCCATGGCGCGGGGTGCGTTGGTGGCGGGCAACGAGGGCAAGGCGCGCTCGGGATCCATGCCGCCCTGGGTGTTGGCGTTGGGGCGACGCGCGGCCCGTCGTGCAGCAGCCGCCGCGGCCAGTGGCCGTGGTGCAGGAGCCCGGGCCGGCAGCAAGTCCTCGCGATCCGCGCCCAAACCGAGGCCCAGGAAGCCCGAGGGCTGCCGATTGCCCCGGTCGTCGGTCGTGCCGTACAGCGTCTGCGTGCTCCGGAAGATCCCGGCCATCGCGTAGTAATCGCGCTGGGAAATCGGGTCGAACTTGTGGTCGTGGCATCGGGCGCAGGCGACCGAAACGCCGAGGACCGCCCGTGTGGTGACGTCGATTTGCTCGTCCACGACGTCCATGACGAACTGCTCGCGACGGCGTTCGTTGAGCCCCTTGGGCCCCAACGCCAGGAAGCCGGTGGCGACCAGGTTGGCGTCGCGTTCCTTCTCGGTGGCGGCCGGGAGCAGGTCGCCGGCGACCTGGCGGCGGATGAAATCGTCGTAGGGCATGTCGGCCGCCACGGCGTCGATGACCCAGTCGCGGTACCGCCATGCCTCCGGGAAGGCGTAGTTGCGTTCCTTGCCGGTGCTTTCGCCGTAGCGCGCGACGTCGAGCCAATGCCGTCCCCAACGCTCGCCAAACGCGCGCGACGCCAGCAACCGGTCCACCATGGCCTCCCAGGCAACGGCGGTCGGGCTGGCCACGAACGCGTCCAGCTCGTCCGGGTCCGGCGGCAGCCCGGTGAGGTCGAACGCCAGCCGTCGCGCCAACGCCCTGGGGTCCGCGTCCTCCACGGGGCGCAGGCCCTTGGCCTCGAGACGCGAAAGGAGGAAGCGGTCGATGTCGCCGCGCGGCCATGCAGTGTCATGGACAGAGGGAATGGCGGGCACAGAGGGCGGCACGAAGGACCAGAACCGGCGCGCGTCGGGATCGTTGGCCTTGGGGCCGCGAACGGGTGCGACGGCGGCGGCCGTGTTGGCCGCAACCCCTGTCGGGGAAGGAGCCGGGTCGGCGCCCCGTGACTGTTCAACGGCCAAGCCCACGGCCAAGCCCACGGCGATGTTCCACGCGCTTCGCATCCAATGAGGTGAAGGGTTTCCCGAACATCCCGCCGACGGCGAAAACGCACCGGACGCCTCCGTTCAACGAGACGCAGCGACGCGGCGGAAGGTTTCGCGGCTGGATGGCGGCCCGGGGCGGAAGGGGGCGGTTCAGGAGAGGAACATGAGGGACAGCCCCACGCCATGTCCGACAAGGGACAGGGTGCCGAGCGTGATGCCGATCCATGCATGGATCGCTCCCTTGGCGGCGGCGTTGGCGGCCCGGCGCCGGAGCCCGAGCACGCCGAGGACGACGGCGGGGAGGGCAAGGACGCCACCGAGGAACGGGATCAGGCTGAAGATCCCGAGGTAATAGGCCGTGAGGGCCATGGGGTTCTTGTAGGGGATGACGGTGCTGACGACGGCGGCCTCGCTGGACGGCTGGCCGGGCAGGGGCGGCACGGCGACGACGGGCGGCGCGGCCGCCACGGGTGCGGGTTCGCCCGGCATCACCACCCCGGGCACCTGGGCCAACGGAACCCAGTCGGCACAACCCTCATGCCATGCGAGCGTCGAAAGGGGCGCCAGACGGCCGTCGGCCAGCATGGCGTTGACTTCGGACACGGGGAACGGCCCCTGCTGCTGTCCTTGGATGGAGACGAAGATCTGCATGGCGTGTTGCAGCTACCCAAGCGGGCCGGGTTGACGGGTGGCAATGGAAAACGCGGCGCGCACACGTCTGATCGCGGCAATGGATCGGCCGCGACATCGCCTCGAGGGCGGGTGCGGGCCGAATCCGGGATTGCCGCCGGGACGGCGACGGCTTGGGATGGAGGGATGTTGAACCCATTCCTGCGTCGCTGGGCTCCCTGGTGCCTGGCGTTGGCCTTGCCGGCCGCATCCGCGGCCGCCGATTCCTACCTTGTCTTCGTGGGCACCTATTCGAGCCCGCGTTCGGAGGGCATTTACTCGTACCGGTATGACGCGGACACGGGCCTGGTTGAGGAACTGGGGCTCGCGGCTCCCACGCGCAGCCCGAGCTTCCTCGCGTTGCATCCCAACGGCCGGTTCCTGTACGCCGTGAACGAGTCGGGGCGGCCCGACGGCCGGAAGGAGGGCGCGATCACGGCGTTCGCCATCGACACGGCGAGCGGTCGGCTGCGCGAGCTGAACCATGTCCCGAGCGTGGGCGCGGGGCCGTGTCACTTGAGCGTGGACCCTTCGGGGAGCCAGGTTCTGGCGGCGAACTACGGCGGGGGATCGGTGGTGTCGGTGGCGTTGGAGCCCGATGGCCGACTGGGGCGGCAAACGGCGTTTCACCAGCACGCGGGCTCTTCGGTGAATGCGTCGCGCCAGAAGGAGCCGCATGCGCACTCGGTCAACCTTGCGCGGGGGGCGCGCTTCGCCTACGTGGCCGACCTCGGGCTGGACCGAGTGCTGGTGTACCCGTTTGACGCGGCGCGCGGGCTGAGCGGGCCGTCGCGCGACGACTCCCCGCGGCTGGCTCCCGGGTCGGGTCCGCGCCACCTGGCGGTGCATCCGTCGGGACGCCATGCGTACGTGATCAACGAGATGCTCTCGACGTTGACGGTGTTCCGCGTCGGGTCCGGCGGCGGACGGTTGGAGGAGGTGCAGACGGTGGGGACGTTGCCGTCGGGCTTTTCCGGCGGCAGCAGCACGGCGGAGGTGGTGGTGCATCCGTCGGGACGGTTCGTGTATGGATCGAACCGCGGCCACGACAGCCTTGCGGTCTTTGCCGCCGACCCCGCCACGGGCCGGCTGACGCCCAAGGGGCATGTGGCCACGGGCGGGAAAACCCCGCGCAACTTCAGCATCGACCCGACCGGCAAGACCCTGTGGGCGGCCAACCAAGGGACCGACAACATCGTCATATTCAAGGTGGACGCCGAGACGGGCGGACTGCAAAGGACGGGGCAGGAGTTGAAGGTTGGGATGCCGGTGTGCGTGCGATTCCTGCGGGTCTCGCGGTGACCCGGACCCGACGGAGTCGCCTTGGCTAGTCCCTGAGGACGGCGTTGGGGAGGTTGTCCCGGTCGAAGCTGGACCGTGGGAAGCGGCGGGCGAGGGGGCGAGCGGTCGCGCGGAGGGCCTCGAGGATGGCGCGCGGGGCGTCGTGGGGAAGGTGGGGCGCGGCGGCGCGTTGGATGGCGTTGAAGAAGCGCGTGCCGAGCTGGAAGCATACGGCCTCGTCCGCCGCGACGGCCACCTGGGAGGAGGCGGGCGCGACGTAGAGGAGGACGGCGTTGCGCATGGGGGTTCGGGTCATGGTCAGCCGCTGGAAGTGGCGCGCTGCCTCCTCCGAGGCCCGCGCGGCGTCCGGCGCGTGCCGGGTGATGAAGACGCGAATCTCGGCGGAGGTATGGTCCTCGGCCTCGCGAATGGCGGCCTCGATGGTGGCGTCGGCCTCTTGCTGGGGAATCATGCTCGCGTGGGCGGCCCCGCCACCCTGGGCGAGCACCGCACTCTAGAAGCTTGTGTCACTCTTTCGGATGTCCAGCTCTTGAATCCAGATGTTGCGATAGCGCACGTCGTGGCCCTCGGCTTGGAGCTTGATGCCGCCGGGGGTGTCGGTGATGCCCTTGCCGCCATCGTTGCCGCCGTCGATGCCGGACTTGGGGCCGCCCCAGACCTGGTGGATGGGGACGTTCTCGTGGACCTTCACCCCGTTGAAATAGACGGTCGCCAACGCCTTCTCCGTGCGCTTGCCGTCCGTGAACCGCGCGGCGCGGAACCGGACGTCGTAGGCGTTCCATGCCCCGGGGCCCTTGTAGGCGTGATACGGGGACGGCGTCTCGTTGATGATCGCGCCCATGCCGTGCGAGGTCTTGTCGCCGTCCAGCACCTGGATTTCGTAGCGGTTCTGGAGATAGACGCCCGAGTTGCCGCCGGGCTTTGCCACGAGGAATTCCACGTGCAGGCGGAAGTCCCTGAATTCCTTCTTCGTCACGATGTCCGCCGCGCCGTAGCGGCCGCCCTCGGCCGCCGGGTCGAAGGTCATGATCGCCCGTCCGCCATCCACAGGGTCCTCCACTTCCTTCCAGCGGATGGGCAGGGCGGAGGCGAAGCCCGGCCCCTGCCAGTAGGTCCAGTTGGCGTCCAAGGACGCGCGCGTGCCGTCCAGCAGCAGCAGCGCGCCCTGCGGTGCTTTGGCTCCCACGCCCACGCCGGGGGGCGCGTCGGCGGCAATCAGCGCAAGGGATGCGACGGCTAGGGAGGCAAACGAGACGAGGCGCACGGAGCGGGGCGAGGTGAACATGACCACAGCGTGGCCAAGATACCGTCACGGAGGCAACCGGTTAGCCAGCCCCCGGGCGTTGTCGGGCCCCGGTCGAATCCGTCGCCGGCAGGAACGGAGGCCCCGCCTGCCTGCGCGGTGGGGCGACGACGGCCATGGACGCCGGGCGTGCCTGAGCCGGGCCGATTCAGTTGGGAGGGAAGTGATGGCGAAGCAGATGCTTCCGCAAGCCGAGGAGTGCGCGAGGCGCGGGCCGATGGGAGGCCCGTAACGAGCGAACGACGAAGGATTTGCAGAAGCAGATCGAGCCAGCACGACCGATCCAACTGAATCGGCCTGGCTTAGCTGGCGTGGGCCTTCTTGGGTCGGCGCAGGAGGGAGCGGAGGGCGGTGGCGGGGTCGTCCACCACGGCGCGGTCCACGACCAGCTCGCGGACACGCGAGGAGGGAAGCTCGAACTTGAAGTCCCGAAGGACGCGCTCGCACACGGTCATCAAGCCGCGCGCGCCGGTGTTTTCCGACGCCGCCAGCTCGGCGATGCGGCGCAGGCCGGGCTCGTGGAACCGGACGACGATGCCGTAGGCGCGGAAGGCGCGCTCATATTGGCGCAACAGGCTGCTCTCGCTGTCGCGCATCACGTGGAAAAGGTCCCCGGCATCCAGCGACCGGCACGAGACCCGCACGGGGAGGCGCCCGATGAACTCGGGCTCGAAGCCATAGTCGATGAAGTCCCGCGTGGACGCCTGCTCGGCGAGGGCGGGGCTGGGGTCGGGAGCCGCGCCGTCGGCGGAGCCGGTTGGGTTTGTGGTGGAGGTCGCGGCCTTGCGCAGGCGTTGGCGCACAACCTCGTCGAGCCCCGCAAAGGCCCCGCTGGCGATGAACAGGATGTGGCGCGTGTTAATGGTTTGGTCGCGGCCGCGCGGCCCGGGTGATGACGCGGCCTCGCCGGGGGGCTGCACGGGCACGTCCGCGTCCTCCATGAGCTTGAGGAGGTTGGTTTGGACGCCGCGGCCGCTGACGTCCCGGGTGCCGGCCTCGCGGGAGGCGATCTTGTCGATCTCGTCGAGATAGACGATGCCCTGCGACGCGCGCTCGAGGTCGCCATTGGCCTTTCGGATGAGGTCGCGCACCAGTTCCTCGACGTCGCCGCCCACGTAGCCCGTCTCGGAGAACTTCGTCGCGTCCGCCTTCACGAAGGGCACGCCGATGATCTCGGCGGCGGAGCGGATGAGGTGGGTCTTGCCGACGCCGGTGGGGCCGAGGATGAGGACGTTTTGCTTGACGTAATGGGGCGCAATGTCGCCCTCGCGGGTGAGGCGCACGTGCTGGAAATGGTCGCACAACGCGACGCTCAGGACCTTCTTGGCCTCGTCTTGGCGGACGACGAAGCGGTCGAGGTGGCGGCGGATGTCGCGGGGCTTGAGCCGGAACGCGAAGGATTCGCGGGCGGGCTTGGGCTTGGAGACTTGGAGGAGGGGATCCTTGGCAGGGGACTGGACCGGGCGGGCCGTGGGCGGGGTGGGTTCCTTGGCCTGGCCCCGGTGCGCGCGACCGGTGGGGCGCGACAAGTCAAATCCTAGGGCTACCGGGCCACCACCGCGAACGTTCGATGCCATTCGGGTGGTAGGTTATCCTGCATCCGCGAAATCTCATGCGACTTTTCGCCGGGGGCCCCTCGTCTGGCGAGGGGCGGCCACATCCGCGAGTCCATGGGAGGCAATCATCGCACGGCTGCGGCGCGGGGAGGGTGTTGGGCCAGGAAGAGGCGGGCCGAGGCCCACGCGACGGCAGCCTGCCAGGGGATATAGAGGATGAGGAGGCGCCAGGGGTTGGAGTCCAACAACCCGACCGCCGGGATGAGCAAGGATCCGCCCAGCGAGCCCAGGAACACGATCGATGGGGCATGCCATCGCCAATCGAGCGGCGGGAACAACAGCATGGAGGCCGCCGCCAGCAAGGCGGAGCCGAGGGCACCCGCGAGGATCCCGTCGGCCCATGTCAGGTCGGGCTTGCTGAGTCGAACCGCAAGGTCGTGGGCGAGGTGATGGGCGACGGTGGAGGACACGACGTAGCAGGCGATGCGCCATGCGGGGCGGGGTCCCGAGAGATGGAGGAGGCCGCCGAGGACGATTCCGAAGACGAGGCCCGGGGTGCTGGGAAACATCCAGTCGGGCATGTTGGGGGCGAGGGACGAGACGGCGATCAGGATGGCGACGGACGCGGTGCCGGCGGCAGCCCCGGCGGCCAGCCAGGCGACGGGGCGGCGCGACCAGGCGTGCGGCACAGGGTGCATGGGGCGAGTGGGCCACGGGGCAGGCTGGGAGGCAAGCGACCCCCGGGGGAGGACGTCCGATGGGAAGGGAGGTTGCGTCCGGGGTGCGTGCCCGTAGTCTGCCGCCCGGATGTTGGGAAGGTTGAAGGATGCATTGCCGGTGGTGTTCCTGTGTTTGCTGGCGTTGATGCGTTGGCCGGGCCTGCTGCCGGAAAACCTGAGCGCGGTGTACGGCCTGGTTTTTTGCGCGGGCGCCTTCCTGCGCTCGCCGCGTTGGGTGGGGGCGACGTTTGGGGTGCTGCTGGCGAGCGACGTGTTGTTGATGGCCCATTATCGGTTCAACCAGGGATGGGACGTGTTGGGGGTGGCATCGGTGGTGTACCTGGCCATGAACTACGTGGGTTACGGGGTGATTCTGGCGTTGGGTCGGCGGTTCTCGACGGGGTCACGCTGGCTGGCGTTGGTGTCGGGCGGCGTGCTGGGCGCGTTGGTGTTCTACGTGGTGACCAACACGGCGGCTTGGTTCTTCAACCCGTTCCGTAATCCCGAGTACACGCGCACGTGGGCGGGTTGGGTCACCGCGTTGACCAAGGGGACGGGCGGATATCCGGAGACGTGGACGTTCTTCCGCAACACGCTGTTGGGAGGCGGGCTGTTCACGGGGTTGTTCAGCGGGGTTTGGAAGTGGTCGGGGGCGGAATCGCCCCAGGAGAAGGGCGAGGGCGAAACGGAGGCGGCTCCGGCGTCCGAGGCTGCCGGCGAGGGTGCGGAGCCCGGGGAAGCTCATGCATGACGCTGGCGTTGCCGGGCGGATGGGGCGAGGTGGTGCGTCTTCCGGATGGCTGCTTGGAACGGATCGGCGGCCATCTGGAGGCCGAGCGCGCGGCGGGACATGAGGTGCTGCCAGGGCCGGGGCGATTCTTTCGGGCGTTGGAATGCGTGGAGCCAGCGCGGGTTCGCGCCGTGATCCTGGGACAAGACCCGTACCCCACGCCCGGCCATGCGGAGGGGCTCAGCTTCTCGGTCGCGCCCGGCGTGCGGCCCTTTCCGGGTTCGCTTCGGAACATCCTGCGGGAGTGGTCTGCGGACTTGGGCCTGCCCATTCCGGGGAGCGGCAGCCTGCTGCCGTGGGCGCGCGCAGGGGTGTTGATGCTCAACACGGTGTTGTCCGTGAGGGCGGGTGATGCGGGGTCGCATCGGGGAAAGGGCTGGGAAGCGGTGACGGAGGCGGTCTTGAGGGCGGTGACGTCGAGCCGCGGGCGCGTGGTTTTCCTGTTGTGGGGCAACGATGCCCGGCGTCATGCCGGCTGGTTGTCGGAAGGGCCGCACGCGGTGTTGGAGGCGGGGCATCCCTCGCCGTTGTCGGCTCGGTTGTTTCGCGGTTGCCGTTGTTTTTCGGGGGCCAACCGGTTGTTGGCGGAGGCGGGGCGGGAGCCGGTGGATTGGCGGTTGGAAGCGGGGCCCGAGGCGGGGCTGGCGTTGGGGTTGGGGTAGGGCACCCGAGGTGGAAGGGCGTTCGGGGGAGGCCCCGGTGTTCCGGAGGGGCTGTAAGCCGAATTCTGTCTTCCCCGCCGAGGCGGGGGAGAGGGTCATTTGTCTGAGCGGCCGATACCCGGCGCCCGCCCGCCGAAGCGGGCCTGGAACGGGCCGTTCCAAGGCGCCCTATTTGGCCTTGCTCCCGGGGAGGTTTTCCGTGCCCCGGCGCTCACGCGACGGGCGGTGGGCTTTTACCCCGCCTTTTCACCCTTGCCGCAGCCCTTGCGGGCTCCGGCGGTTTGTTTTCTGTGGCACTGTCTGTCGTGGCGCGCTTTCGCGCACCGCTCCCGCGTGTATCCCTGGCCGTGCCAAGGTTACGCGGCCCCGCGCCCTGTGGAGTTCGGACTTTCCTCCCGCAGCCATGCTGCGAGCGACCCTCCGCCCCTCCGGAACAGGGAAAAGCCTACCGGGTTCGGCCCGTCCCCCAAGAGGATTCTCGCGTGAGAAGACCGTGGCCGCATTGACCGACCCTTGCTGGAAACGTGGCGGGAATGGTCCTTGACGTTGTTGGGCGGAAATTCATACCGTCGAGCAATAAGACAGCTTCCCGGGTCGGCCTTGGGGTCGGCCAGCAAAAGTCGGAGGTGAAAACACCCGGCTTTTTTTTGTCGGCATTTGGGAAGGGACTTGGGCGCGAAGACGGTCACGGCTGGATGGCTGGGTTATGAATGCGGAATTGATCGCCGTTCTTGAGTTGTGGGAAAAGGAAAAGGGAATCTCCAAGGATTACCTTCTTTCCTCGATTCAGGAGGCCTTGGTGGCAGCGGCCAAGAAGTCGGTGGGGCCTGCCCGTCAGTTGCGGGTCCACGTGGATCCCAAGACCGGAACGACCCGGGCGTGGGCCACCTTGGTGGTCACCGAGCGCGTGCTGTCGCGCCATGACCAGATTTCCGTGTATGACACGCGTCGGCAGGGCCATCCGGAGGCCAAGGTGGGTGACGAGGTCGAGGTGGAAGTCACGCCAAGGGACTTCGGTCGCATCGCCGCTCAAAGTGCCAAGCACATCCTCCTGGAACTCCTTCGCAAGCAGGAACGGGGCGTCATCCTCGAGGAATTCAAGGACCGCGTGGGCGAGATCGTGCCCGGCACCGTGCGACGCTTTGAGCGCTCCGACGTGATCGTCGAAATCGGCAAGGCCGAGGGCATCATGTATGGCCGTGAGCGCGTGCCCACCGAGGAATACCAGATCGGCGACCGCGTCCGATGCCGCATCCAGTCCGTCAAGGACACGCCGCGTGGCCCGGAGATCTCACTGTCCCGCGCCTCGCCCGAATTCGTGCTGGAGCTTTTCCGGCTCGAGGTCAGCGAGATTGCGGACCGCACGATCGAGGTGAAGGCCATCGCGCGCGACCCGGGCTTTCGCACGAAGATGGCCGTGTTCAGCCGCGACCCCAAGGTGGACCCTGTCGGGGCTTGCGTGGGACTGCGCGGACAACGCGTCAAAAACATTGTCCGGGAACTCAACGGCGAGAAGGTGGACATCATTCCTTGGTCGCCCGACATCCGGCAATTTGTCACCGAGGCCCTGAAGCCGGCGCGCCCCCGGAACCTCGTGATCGACGAGGTGAACCGCCGCGTCACGGCGTTCTGCCCCGCAGACCAAGTCTATCTTGCGGCCGGAAGGAAGGGTCAGAATGCCATCCTGACCCAGCGGCTAACGGGATGGCAGATTTCGATCCAACAAGAGGCGCAGCCGGCGAATCCCTTCGAGGCACAGGTCCAGCACGCCGTGGACGAACTGGCCCAGGTGCCCGGCATCAGCGCCCAGCAAGCCCGAAGCATCGTGAACGGCGGCTTCCACACCTTGGATGAACTCGCCGCCGCCGACATGGGCGACATCGAGGCCATTGCCGGCATTGGACCCTCCGCCGCCATCATCTTGGAGGCGGCCCGCGGCGAACTGGCCCGGCGCACCACTCTTCCCTCGACCGACGCCCATCCTGCCCCCCAAGGCCCCATCTAGCCCCCCAACCAGCCTGGCTGCCCTCCAACCTGTATGCCCGTCCGGATTTACGACATCGCCAAGAAGCTCAACATCGAGAGCAAGTTCGTGCTCGCGAAGGCGAAGGAACTGGGCATCTCTGCTGCCAAGGTCCCGTCCAGCTCGCTCGACAAAATCACCGCCGAGTATCTCGAGCAGCAGATGACGCACCTCGCGTCGCCGACCCAAGTGCCGCCATCGGCCGCAGAGCCGACGCCCGTTGTCCTCATTCCCGCCCCGGAACCTCCTTCCTCTCCCGCAGTGGAACCGACTGCGGAAGCGGAGTCGTCCAGCTCGAGCGATGTCGTCGTCCAAGCGGTTCCCGAATCTGCGGGTTCCCCAACGATGCCGACCGCATCGGCCCCGGAGGCACGCATGGCAGAGCCGCTGCCTGCGCCGATCGAGCCCGCATCCGTGCCCATGCCCGCCGTGGATGAGGTGCAACCCGTGTCCGGCCGCGCCCCGGAAGACGTGCCAACCCCGGGCCTCGCTACCCCCGACTTGGCGGCTCCCCTCCCCCAGCCCCAAGTTACGCCGCCATCGTCGGCCGCCCTCGCAGCCCCTGCTTCGGCTCCCGCCCCCGCGCCGGTGTCGGCACCCGCACCCGCACCGGTTTCGGTGCCGCCCGCCCCGCCCAAGCCGCAATTGGGCGAGAAGATCGGTTCCATTGACCTTTCCAAGCTGGGCTATCGTCGCCCGGGCCAGGATGCTCGCGGCGGCCGTGATGATCGCGGCCAGGCTGCTCCCGGTTCGCGGGGTCCGGCCCAAGGGCCACCCGGTTCCAGGCCTGGGCAAGCCCAAGGGCCCGGCCAAGGCGGGCGACCGGGCGCTCCCTATCCCAGCCGCGGACCCGGCCAAGGCGGCCCGGGCCGCATGGATCGTCCCGGTTCATGGAGGGGCGGCCCGGGCGCTCAGGGAGGCCACGGTCAAAATCGTCCCGGTGCTGGGCCCCAGAGGCCTGCAGCGCCACCCAAGCCGCAACTCGCGGCGGACGCCCCGGTCATCCAACTACGCCCGCCCATCGTGGTTCGGGATCTTGCCGAGAAGATGGGGCGGCGTCCCTTCCAGCTTATCGCGGACCTCATGCAGATGGGCGTCTTCGCCACCGTCACGCAAACGATCGACGCCGAGGTTGCGGCCAAGATCTGCTTCAAGAACGGTTTCAAGTTCGAGACCGAGAAGCGCGACAAGGCCGCCCACGTCGTCAACGTGCCGCGCGAGCAAAAGGTGGAGCTGGACCAAGACGACGCCGCCGACCAGCTCAAGGCACGGCCGCCGGTGGTCACCATCATGGGCCACGTGGACCATGGGAAAACCTCCCTCCTCGACGTCATCCGCAAGGCCAACGTCGTGGCGGGCGAGGCCGGTGGCATTACCCAGCACATTGGTGCCTACACCATCTCCTACCCGCACCCCGAGCGGCGGGAGGAGATCATGCAGCTCACGTTCCTGGACACCCCGGGCCACGCCGCCTTCAGCGCCATGCGGGCCCGCGGGGCGAACGTGACCGACATCGTGGTGCTCGTCGTGGCCGCCAACGACGGCGTCATGCCCCAGACCCTGGAGGCCTTGTCCCATGCCCAGGCCGCCAAGGTCCCCATCATCGTCGCCATCAACAAGTGCGACCACCCCAACGCCAACCCGATGCGGGTGAAGCAACAGCTTCAGGACAAGGGCCTCGTCCCCGATGACTGGGGCGGTGACACCCTGTACGTCGAATGCTCCGCGCTGACAAAGCAGGGCGTCGAGCGGCTCATCGAGAGCATCTTGCTCCAGGCCGAGCTGATGGAGCTCAAGGCCAACCCGCAGCGCAAGGCCAAGGGCAATGTCATCGAGTCCGGCGTCGAGCCCGGAGGCCCGGTCGCCACCGTCCTCGTCCGCAAGGGCACCCTGCGCCTGGGCGACGTCGTCCTCTGCGGTCATCACTATGGGCGCGTCCGCGCCATGATGAACGAGGACGGCCAGCGCCTGAAGGAAGCCGGGCCCTCCCACGCCGTGCGCCTCCTGGGCCTCAACGGCGTGCCCGAGGCCGGCTCGGAGTTCTCCGCCGTGGACAACGAGAAGGCCGCCCGCGAGCTTGCCGGGCAGCGCGAGGAGGACCGTAAGAAGTCCGATCTCGAAGGCCTTCGCCCCCGCCGCCAAACCCTCGAGGACATCTTCACCAACATCGACCAGATGACCGCGAAGATCCTCAAGGTCATCGTCAAGGCCGATACCCAGGGCTCCGTGGAGGCCATCTGCGAGGCGCTGCGCAAGATTGAGACCACCAAGGTCCAGCTCGAGATCGTCCACTCCGCCGTCGGTGCCATCTCGGAAGGCGACGTTCTCCTCGCCTCGTCCGCCGATGCCGTCATCCTGGGCTTCCACACCCGCGTGGACTCCAGCGCCGCCGAGACCGCCAAGCGCGAGGGCGTCCAGATCAAGCTCTATGCCATCATCTACGAGCTCATCGACCACGTGAAGGAGGCCATGGCGGGCCTCCTCGACCCGTTGCTCAAGGAGGTCGTGGTGGGCCAGGCCGAGGTCCGAAAGGTGTTCGAGTTGTCCAAGGGCGGGAAGGTCGCCGGATGCATCGTTTCCTCCGGCCGACTGGTCCGCGGCAAGATGCGCGTCCGCCGCCGCAGCAACCTGATTTACGAGGGTGTCTCCCTGACGCTCAAGCGCTTCCAAGACGAGGTCCCCGAGGTGCGTTCCGGCTTCGAGTGCGGCGTGCGCCTCGATGGCTTCGATGACTTCCAGGAGGGCGACATTGTTGAGTGCTACGCCGTTGAAAAGGTCGTCCAAAAGCTCAGCTAGCACCCTGCCGTGTCCGTCCTAGCCTCGCACGGCCCCGTCCCGTTCACCCGCCCATGAACGTGCCCCAGCCCCCCAGCCGACGCCTGCAACGCGTCGCCGAGCTCGTCCGGCGCGAGTTGTCCGAAATCATCCGCCGGGACCTGGTGGCGGATGAGGTGGGCCTGCTGACGGTCAACGACGTGGTCGTCGCGCCGGACCTGCGCACCGCCACCGCCTTCATTGGCTTCGTCGGCAGCAAGGCGCAGCGGTCCGCTGCCCCGGACCGATTGGAGGCGCGATCCGCCCGCATCCAGCAGCTCCTTGGCTCCGGGCTTCGCCTCAAGTGGACCCCTGTCGTGCGCTTTGTCCTCGACGACTCCGTCGAGCGCGGCAACCGCGTCCTGGCCCTGCTCGATGAAATCGAGGCCCAAGGGCACCCAGGGTCCCAGCCGCACTCGCCTTCCTCGTAGTCGGCAGCCTCCCCCGATGCCCACGCCTTCCAAGGACCCGCCCAAGGCCGCCCAGGACATCCTCGGCCTCCTGCGTGCCGCACGCACCGTCTGCGTTGTGGGACATCTCCGGCCCGATGGCGACTGCATCGGGTCGCAGCTCGGATTGGCGCTGGCCCTCGAGGGCGCGGGCAAGGACGTGACCGTCTGGAACCAAGACCCAGTCCCGCCCAAGCTCAAGTTCCTCGACCCCGAGCGCCGCGTCCGCCGCCCCTCCTCCGGACATCGCTTCGACGTGGTCGTCGCCACCGACTGCGCCGCCTTGGACCGCCTGGGCGACGCCGCCCAGCACGTCGGTGACCGGGGCGCGTTCGTGAACATTGACCATCACGCCTCGAACACCCGTTATGCCGACGTCAACTGGGTGTCGCCCCGCGAGCCCAGCACCGGCGAGCTCATCTTCGACCTGTGCAACTGGGCCGGATGGAAGATCACGCGTCCCATCGCGGATTGCCTCTTCACCGCCATCAGCACGGACACGGGCTCGTTCCAGTATCCGAGCACGACGCCGGACACGCTGCACACGGCGGCGGACCTCGTGGAGCGGGGTGCCGGCCTTGGGAAGATATGCGAGGAGGTTTACCAAAGCTTCCCCCTCACCCGCGTGAAGCTGCTGCGGCATGTCTATTCGACGTTTCGCCTCACCCACTGCGACCGCACCGCCTACTTCTGGCTTCGGCAACGCGACTATTCCCGCGCCGGGGCCGCCACGGACGAATCCGAGGGCCTGATTGACCATGTCCGCGCCATCGACGGCGTGCAGGTGGCGTTGGTCTTCGAGGAGATGGCTGACGGCGTCACCCGGGTCTCGTGGCGTTCCAAGAACCCTGACGTGGACGTTTCCACGCTCGCCAAGGCGCTCGGCGGCGGCGGTCACCGGGCCGCCGCCGGGGCGCGTGTGCAGGGAACACCCTTGGGCGTCCAGCGCCGCGTCCTTTCCGCCGTGCGCAAGTCCCTCGACGCCGCGCGCTAAGCCCGCGCTCCCATCCCGGACCCCTTTGCCCTTATGCTTTCAACTTCCCCCCTCGACGGCGCCTTGGTCGTGGACAAGCCGGCCGGCTGCACCTCCCATGACGTCGTGGACCGCGTCCGTCGCCGCTTCCAAATCAAGAAGGTCGGCCATTGCGGCACGCTCGACCCCAACGCCACGGGCCTCCTCGTGCTCCTCTTGGGCCAAGCCACCCGCCTCTCGGAGAAGTTCATGGCCTCCGACAAGGTCTATGAAGGCGACATCAAGCTCGGCGAATCCACCGACTCCTACGACGCCGACGGCAACGTGACGGGCTCGCTGCCCGTGCCGCCGCTGACGCTCGACCAGCTCAACGAGGAGGCCCGCGCCTTCCTGGGCGACCAACAGCAGGTCCCCCCCATGGTCAGCGCCGTCAAAATCCAAGGCGTCCCGCTCTACAAGCTCGCCCGGAAGGGCCAGGAGGTCGAACGCCAGCCCCGCTTCGTCCATATCTACTCCTTCAAGTTTTCCTCCTACGACGAGCCGGTCGCACGTTTCCGCCTCGCCTGCACCAAGGGCACCTACGTCCGCACCGTCGCCCATGAGCTCGGCCAAAAGCTCGGCTGCGGTGCCCACCTCCTCACCCTGCGCCGGCTCGTCTCCGGCAAGTTCGACGTCGCCGACGCCACCCCGCTCCCAACCATCCTCGGCTGGACCGAGCCCGAGCTGACCCGGCACGTGATCCCGTTCCTCAAGCTCCGCGCCTACGAGTAGGAGCCACCGTCGCCCGCCATGCTCACGCTCGCCGACCCCGCCGACCTCGGACGTCCGTCGGCCGGCGTCTGCATGGCCCTCGGCATGTTCGACGGCGTCCACCTCGGCCACCAGCACGTCGTCCGCCAGGCCGTTCTCGACGCCCGCGCCCTCGGGGCCGTTCCCGTCGCCGTCACGTTCCATCCTCATCCCCTCGCCGTCGTCCATCCCGAACGCGTGCCGCGCCTGCTCCAGTCCCCGGCCCAACGTCTCCGTGCGCTCGCCGCCCTCGGCATCGACGCCGCCCTGCTCCTCCGTTTCGACCCGGACCTCGCTGCCATCGACGGCCCCGGCTTCATCCAACGCATGGTCGATGGCTTTGGAAGGCTGCGCAGCGTCACCGTCGGGCAGGGATTTCACTTCGGCTGCGGCCGCACCGGCAACGTCCCCCTCCTCCGCACGCTCGGCCGCACCCTGGGCTTTTCCACGCACGCCGTCGCCCCCATCCACATCGGCCATGAACGCGTCTCCTCGACGCGTGTCCGCGCCGCCCTGCGCGAGGGCCGCCTCGGCCTCGCTGCGGAACTCCTCGGCCGGCCCTACGCCCTCGGTGGCGTCGTCGTCGCCGGGCGCCAGCTCGGGCGTCGCCTGGGATTCCCCACGGCGAACGTGGACGTGACCGGACTCGAATTGCCCCCCTTCGGGGTTTATGCCGCGCGCGCGAACATGGACGGCACCCGGCATCGCGCCGTAATCAACGTGGGGCAACGCCCCACCGTCGAGGGTGGCAACCCGTCGCCCCTGCTTGAAGTCCACCTCCTGGACGTCCAACTCGACCTCTACGGCCGCGAACTGGAAGTGGAACCCGTGCGGATGCTTCGCCCCGAGCGACGCTTCCCGTCCATCGAGGCGCTACGGGAACAGATCGGTCGCGACGCCGACGCTGCACGCGAGGCCCTGGGCTGAGGCCCGCTCGACACGGAAAGTGTAGTCGGGCTTGCTGTAGGCCGCGTGCCCTCACGCGGCGGTGACGATACCGCACGCCTTGTGCGCTGGGTCAGCGGACGCGGCCTGCAGAACTGGATCCATCCGTCCTCGACCGCCTTTTTGGGATTCGCGGGCTTACGTGGGCGTCAGGCCTTCCCGGAGCAATCGTTCCCGCAAGGGACCCACGCCCTTGTACGCCGCCACGTCCGCCGACATCGACGCCACCATGCGCCACGGCGCGTCGCCGCAACCCGTGCCCGCCATGAACTCGTCCAGGCGCCACGTCCGCACGTGAATCAGAAACAACGCCATCCCGTCGCCCAATCCCACGAACGCCTGCTCCTCCAATCGAAACCACAACCCACCCGCCCCTTCCTCGCCGCGAATCCTCGGAAAATCCGCGTCCGGATGCAGGTCCAGCCGCCCGGTTGCGGCCAATCCCCAGTTGTCCCGTTCCAACACATCTTGCTCCCGAAGGCTTCCCAGGAACCGGTCGATCCGCGCGCCGAGGTCGTCGTTCAACCTAGGCACGGGCCCGTGGATGAACCCCACCGTCCCGCACAGCTTCTCCAACGGATCCCATCCCGACGGGAAGCACACCGCCCCGCCCACCATTCGCATCCCGTCCCCCAAAGAACGCAGCAGGACAAAGTCGGGTGCCCACGCCGCCGCGATGGCGCGGGCGCGTTCGCACGGGGTACGAAGTCCTTGGCCGACGACCCGGAGTTCCGGTTCCAAGCGCGTCTCCACCCGTTCCCAGGCCGCGTCGGCTGCGGGCGTCCATGGCATGGCCCAACGCTCTTCCAGCAAGGCACGACGCCGCTCCAGCACGGACCCGTCACCATCCGAAACCCCCAACCATCCGGGCCGACCGGGCCTCAAGGCGAACCGGAAGCGAAATGCGTCGTCCTGCATCAACGCCGCCAACCCCGGCCACGGCGGCCGGGCGGCAAATGTCATTCTCTCCTCGGTTTCAGCCATGGCATGAGCGCCCTTCAGTCCGGTGCCGTCCCGCTGCCCGCCCGCCTCCGGGCGTGTTCCCTCCCGAAGCATTGCTCCAAGAACCGCGCGATGTACTGGACCTCCGTCCGGCCCGCGACGGTGTGTTCCTTCTCGAATTCCTGCCACAACAGGTCGAAGCCCGCATCCCGCAGCGCCGTCGCCTGGGGCCGCACGTGCTCGATGCCCAACAGCGGATCGAACGTCCCATGCGTCATCAGCACCGGCACGGCGCGCGCATGGGCGGGCGCGCCGGACACCAGCGCGTCGGGCTGATGCACCCAGCCGCTGATGGCCACCAGCCCTCCCAAGGGCTCGGCATGACGCAGTCCCGTCTCCAGCGTCATGAGGCAACCCTGCGAAAACCCCAGGATCGCGATGTCCCGCGCCGCGCGGCCTGCCGCCTTCTCGCGTGCCAGCACGTCCTCGATCATTCGTCGGGACCGCTCCACCGCCGTCGCATCGATGGCCGGCAACTCCCCCGTGAAACGCCCGTCCATCGGAAGCGCGATCCCGAACCAACTGCGCCCGTCGAAGGAGGCGTCGGGCGCGTCCAGCAACAGGTACTCCAACCACGGGAGCTGGAGTTCACTCGGAAGCCATTCCCACCCGGCCGACGTGTCGCCCAGCCCGTGCAAAACGATCAACAATGGACACGGCCCTTCCGTGCGGGCCGCCACGCGCATCCCGTTCAACATGCCGGCCAGCGTGGGCGCGCCGGGGCGAATGGCGAGCGGCGAATGGCGCATGGCGCGCCGCAAGCCGGAGACGGGCCTCGGACTCGACTCCGGGCGACGCCGCCTAGAACCGCACCTGCGACAGGTACTGGAGCGAAAGCGGGACGTGTTCGGCGGCGTCCATGCTTTCGTCCTCGATGAAGTAATGGCGGACGCCCGACTTCTTGGCGGCGGCGAGGATGACGGGCCAGTTCATCTGGCCGGTGCCGAGGACGACGTCGTTGTTGGGATCCGTCCCGCCCGAGTGCGAGCCGGTGGCGACGCCCTTCTTGAGGTCCTTGAGGTGCATGAGATGCCAGCGGCCCGGGTACTTCAGAAGCCACGCGGCCGGGTCCTGGCCCGGGAACTGAACCCACATGACGTCCATCTGGAAGCTCACGAGGGCGGGGTCCGTCTCCTGGATGAGGACGTCCATGGCCATCTTGCCCGCGCCGCCGGAGTCGGGGCGGAACTCGAAGCCGTGGCAGTGGTAGAAGCAGCGGAGGCCTTGGTCGCGGAAGACCTTGCCGGCCTCGTTCAGGACCTTGGCGGCACGCGAGGCCTGCGGCGCGTCAAAGGCCCCCTTGTGCGGGATGGCAGCGCATCCGGTGTAGCGCAGCCCTAGCAGCTTCGCCTCGGCCGCCACCTTGGCGGGTTCCTTCTCCAGCCGGTCGAAGCCCACGTGCTGGCTGACGGGGTCGAGGCCGGCCTTGAGCAACAGGTCGCGAAAGGCCTCGGGCTTGAAGTTGTACGTGCCGGCCAGCTCCACCTCGCGGATGCCATAACCGGCGACCCTCTGGACCGTGCCGGGGACATCGCGCGGGAACAGGGCGCGCAGGCTGTACAATTGGAGGCCCACCGGGCCCTTGAAGCTGGCCCCGGTGCCCACGGGGGCCGGGCCGGAGGCACAGCCGGTGGCCAAGGCTGCGGTGGCGAGCGAACCAGCGGCGAGAAACCGGCGACGTGACAACTCTTGTGTGTGCATGGAACGCCTCCATTGGGAAGACAAGCCGCCCCACGGTCAAGCCAGCGGCCGTCGCGAAGGAGGTCGTGGGGCTGCTTGAGCATCAGGAAAACGGAGCTGCATGAAAGGAGGGCGTGCCCACCCGGCCGCGACACCCAGGCGAGACCCGAAAGCGCCCGTCGCGGCTCCGGATGGCTCCCCAACACCCCCAATGCCGGCGGCTCAGCGCGACAGGAACGGCAACGAACGGTCCCGGTCCGAAATCACCGTGGGCGCCAGCGGCCAGCGAACGTCCACGGTGGGGTCGTCCCAACGAAGACCCCGCGCCAACTCGGGGTCGTAGGCGGCGGACATCAGGTAGTTCAGCTCCACGTCGTCCGTGAGGCATTGGAACCCGTGGGCGCACCCCACGGGGATGTAGATCTCGACGGGGCGCTCCTCCGAAAGCTCGAACGCAACCCATTTCCCGAACGTGGGGGACGCGGGCCGGACATCGACCACGACGTCCCAGGCGACGCCTCGGGAGCATCGAACGAGCTTGGCCTCGGGCTGGGGTTCGGCCTGCCAATGCAGTCCGCGGATGGAGCCGCGGGCGCGGGTGCGCGTCGTGTTGGCCTGCGGCCATCGCACGTTGAGTCCCTGCCGCGCAAACGCCTCCTCGCAGTACGTCCGCACGAGCCAGCCGCGGTCGTCGCCGCGCGGCTCCAACGCGATCTCCCAGACGCCGTCGATGGAGCACGGATGAAACGTCATGCGGCTATTCCTGCGGATACAGCAGGATGCGGTCGTGCACGAGTAGCACGAGGTCGGGCTTGCCGTCTCCCGTGAACTCGGCGACGAGCGCCTCGCGGGGCTCCGGAGCCTCCACGGGTCGCCGTTGACGAAAGGTGCGTTCCTCGAAGACCTGCCAGCGCGTGGCAGGATTCAGCGTGTGGGGCTTCTCGAAGGTGACGATGTCCACGTAGGCCTTGGTGGTCTCCAGGAAGACAAGGTCGAGGCGACGATCTTGGTTCAGGTCCCCCGCGATCACGTCATGGAGGAAGCCGTCCTTGACCGGCGTCTCGTACCCGTCGAGCTCGCCCAGTTCCCAGGACTCGCCGGAGAACTGCTTCCATGCCACGCCGTTGGCCCCGAGGAAGGCAATGGCGTTGGGCCCGGTCGTGCCGTCGGTCCCAAGGGAAACGGGCGCGAGGGAGGCGAAGTCGGTCACGGGCAGCGAAAGGGTCTTCCCAGCCTGCCACACGCCGGCGTCGTTGCGCGTGCACAACGTCAGGCCCTTGCGGTCCATGTCGAAGAGGAACAACGCCGGGGACTTGCTGCCGGGCACGGGCAATGCGGCGGCCCCGACGATGCGGGAGCTGCTGCTGGCGCCGTTGATTTGGTCGCGCACGGCGAAGTTCCACGAGGCGTCGTTGCCCGCCGTGCCTTGCAGGACGACGGCGCGCACGAAGTTCTTCTGGGCAAGCAGGAGTTCGGGCCTGCCGTCGGCGTCGGCGTCCGCAAAGGCCAGCCACGGCGCGTCGCTCGTGCCGCCGGGCGGGTTGACGTCGATTTCCTCGAACCGCTGGCCGTCCTTGGGCTGCGCCCGCTGACGCAGGACCTTGATCTTCTCGTAGGGCGTCAGGACGACGATGTCCGCAAGGCCGTCCTGGTCCGCGTCATGGAACGCGACGGCGGAAGGGTTGCCCTTGAAGGACTCGGCCAAGGGTTGCACGACCGGCTTCTGGTCGGTCCCCACCAGGACGATCTCGCGCAACGGGCCCGCGTCCGCCTTGGCATCCTTGCCCCGGCGTTCCTCGCGTTCCGTGACGATGGCGACAACGGGCTCGTCCTGGCGCAGGCGGCCCGCCGCCATCGCGAGGGGCTTGCCGGGAAGGTTCAACGGGCTGGGGAACGCCACGCGCCCCGACTTTTCCACCTTCGCAAGGCCCACCTGCTTCTCGTCGGGGCTCAGCATGAACAACTCGGGCGCGCCGTCGCGGTCCCAGTCGATGCTGGCGATGTCGGTGATGCCGCTGAACGCGGGGTAGGTACGGGGCGAGGCCAGGGTGCCGTCGGCCTGCTGGACATGGACGAGGAGCTGGCCGCCCTCGGGATCGGCCACGAGCAGGTCGGGCCGCTGGTCGCCGTTGATGTCCGCCCAGGCAACGCCGCGCCGAGACTTGTCCGTGCGGGGAAGGGGCAACACGGAGAAGGGGCCATCCAGGAGCGATCCCGCAGCCGCCTCGCCCTTCTTGCGGCGGACATTGCTGACGGCGGCACGGCCGGACTTGGCGGCGATGGTGACGAACTCGGTGCGGCGGTCGCCGTCGAGGTCCTCGGCCGTGTAGGAGCGAACGGGCGCGAAGGGAAGGTGCGTCTCCGGGCCGAGCTGTCCCTGCGCGTCCTGGAGCCGAAAGCGGAACGGGTTGGGATGATCCCAGTTCACCAGCAGGAGGTCCTGCCGCCCGTCGCCGTCAATGTCGTGGACCTGCACCGCCTTGACGGTGCCCGTGTACGGAATCTTGACGGCGTCGGCGAGGGTGTGGTCGGGGCGTTGGCGGAGGAAGTGGACGTGCTTCTCGGCGAGGAGAAGAAGGTCGGGCAGCCCGTCGCCGTTGAGGTCGCCGGACGCGAGGGCGTTGGCGTCCAAGAGGCCGTCGCCCAAGTCCATGCGACGCGGGAGCGACCACGCGTTGGTGCCTTGGTTGAGCTGGATCACGAGCTCCTTGGGCTCGCCGAAGTAGGCGAGGTCCGGCCGCGCGTCGCCGTTGAGGTCGGCGACGACCAGCGAGGAGATGCGTTTCTCGGAGGAGATGCTGTCGATGCGGAAGCGGGCGTCCGGGGGAAGCTCGTTGACGTCACGGCGTCCGACGGCGGGCTTGGGGGTGTTGCGGGCCTTGCCGGGAGCGTTGGTGAGACCGGTTTGGTTGTAGAGGAGGGTGATCTTGGACCGCGCGTTGTTGACGACAACCAGGTCGTTGCGCCCGTCGCCGTCGAGGTCGGCCGACCGCAGGAAGTCGATGCC
>JBJSZF010000185.1:0-4715 GCA_046090125.1 Verrucomicrobiota bacterium | reverse complement strand
GAACCGCAGGTGCATGACCAGCCGCCGATGCGCCATCAGGCGCAGGAAATGGGTCCCAAAGGTCATGTCGCCCCAATACGCGGCGTCGATGCCGTCGCTCGCCTCCATGCGGATGGCGAACGGGGCCACCTTCCAACCCAGGTCCACGGCCGGCGCAAACAACGAGGCATGAAACGGAAGGACGTCGGCCCCGGAGCTGCTCGTGCCCTCGGGAAAAAAGACCACCGGCACGCCCGCCTGCACCCGCTGCTTCATGTCCTCCACCACGTTCCCCACCGCCATGCGCCGGCTGCGATCCACGTAGATCGTGCCGCCCCGCGTGGCCAAGGACCCCAGCAACGGCCAGGCCGCCACCTCGGACTTCGCCACAAACGACACCGGGGCCACCGACCCCAGCCCCAGCACGTCGAGATATCCCAGGTGATTGCCCACCCATGCCGTCGCGTCGCCCGGATGGCCGCTCACCCGCACCTCGAGGCCCACGGCCCGCAGCGCCCCCGTCGCGTGCCGATGCAGCCAGCGCGCGCGGCTCGGAGCGTGCTCGCCCGGCCGGTCCATGCCCGCGCCCATGCACACGGCGGCGAAGGAACCCAGCCTCCTCGACCGCCTCCACCCATTGCCAAAACTGGTCGTCATCCCAAGAGCCTACGGGCTCCGCTGGGCAGGACGTTCAAGTCCATGATCGTTAGGAAGTCGATGGTCCCAAACGACCGGTCCAGCGCCGGAGGCCCCGCCACCTTGGCCCCCAGCGAAAGATAAGCACGCAGCAATCCTGGAATCTTCGCAGGCGCCTCCGGCAGCCCCTCCAGCCGACATTCCCACCCGGGCTGAGGAAACGTGCGGAACCGTTCCTCCACCAGGTGTCGCCGCGAGAGCTCCCGGAAGGCGGCCGCGCCCGCCGCCTCGTCCGCCGTGGGCAACGAGCTGCAACCCACCAAGTATCGGCAACCTCGCTCCCGAGCGTGGGCGATGAACCCGCGCCAAAGCATCGACAGCACCGGCAGCGAGCGATGGTCCCGGTGCACGCAGGCGCGCCCCAGCTCCACCAACTGCCCGCGCACCGGCTCCAGAGGACCCATGTCGAACTCCTGCGCGGAATAGTACCCAAGCCCAGCCGCCGCCTGCCAGCCCGTCTGCAGCCGGTACGTCCCCACCACCTCCCCGCTCGACGCCTCCTCCACCAACAGGTGGTCGCACACGTCGTCGAAGGCGTCGGCGTCCCGAAGCGTGTGGTAGGACTGCTCCAGCCCCTCGTTCAGCTCCAGGTTGAACACCATGAACCGCAGCTCCTGCGCCGCCTGCACGTCCCGAAGCCCTGACGCCATCCGTAGCCGATACCGCCCCGCGTCGTGAGCCCTTCCAAGAACCCTGGATCCCGCGCTGCCACCTTGCCCCGGGACGGAAAAGCCCGCCGGGCCGCAATCCACGAACGTTTGCACGCCCCACATGCTCCGGCCACCGCCCGGCTCCCCGCCAGCAACCTCGCGGCAACAAATCCCGGCCGACGTCACGACCGCGTGCCACTCGCGAAACGGGGCGATGCCACGCCCACCCGCGCCCGGGGCGTCGTCACACGAACCACCCCGCGATGCACGCCGTCAGGTAGCACGCCAGCAGTCCGCCCACCATCGACCGCAGCCCCAGCCGCGCGAGGTCCGGCCTCCGCCCGGGGGCCATCCCGCCAATTCCCCCGATCTGCATCGCCACCGACCCAATGTTGGCGAACCCACACAGCGCGTAGGTGGCCAGCACCTTGGACCTTGGGTCCAGCGTCGCCGTCAGGTCGCGCAGGCGCAGGTACGCCACGAACTCGTTCAGCACGATGCGCTCGCCCAGGACCTCGCCTACGAGGCGGCAGTCCTTCCACGGGATGCCCATCAGCCACGCAAAGGGCGCGTTGACCCAGCCCAGCGCCTGTTGCAGCGGCGACTCCATCCGAACCCCCGCCCAGCCCAGGCCCGTGGACAACAGCCAGTTCGCCGCCGCAATCACCGCCGCGAACGCCACCAGCATCGCAATCACGTTCAACGACAGCTTCATCCCGTCCGCCGCCCCGTGGCACAACGCGTCCATCCCGTTCACCGTCTCGCGTTCCACCGCCGCCCGCGCGCCGCCCGCCGTCTCGGACACCTCCGTCTCGGGCACCATGACCTTCGCCACCAACAAGCCCGCCGGGGCCGACAACACCGACGCCGTCAGGAGATGCCCCGCCTCGATCCCAAACGACACGTAGGCCGCCAACACGCCCCCGGCGATCGTCGCCATCCCGCCCACCATCATCGCAAACAGCTCCGACCGCGTCATGCGCGCCAGGTACGGCCGGATCAGCAAGGGGGCCTCCGTCTGGCCCATGAAGATGTTGGCCGCCGCCGACAACGTCTCGGACCCGCTGGTTCCCATGGCGCGCCGCATGCCCCAGGCCATCCCGCGCACCACCCATTGCAGGATGCCGTAGTGATACAGCAGCGACGACACGGCCGAGATCAGGATGATCGTCCCGGTCACCGTCACCGCGAGGATGACGCCCGTGCCGGGGCCCAGCTTGGACTCGAGTAACGCCGGGTTCCCCAGCACGCCAAACGCCAGCTCGTTGCCCTTCCCTGCAAAGCCGATGAACCGCGACACCGCGTCCTGGAACCCGTCGAACACCGCCCGGCCTCCGTCCGTGCGCAGGATGAGGAACCCCAGCGACACCTGGAGCGCCAGCCCCCACGCCACCACGCGCCACGGAAACCGCCCACGCCGCTCAGACATCACCCATGCCAACCCAAGGAAGCACAACAACCCCAGCGCGCTGACCAGCTTCGGATGCACGCCCCACCCTACCCCGCCCCTCGCCCCGGCGTGAAGCCGGCACTCTCTGCTGCTCCATGCGAACTCATCCCGGCCGATTCAGTTGGGAGGGAAGTCATGGCGAAGCAGATGCTTCCGCAAGCCGAGGAGGGAGCGAGGCGCGGGCCGGTACGCGGCCATTAACGAGCCAACGACAAAGGATTTGCGGAAGCAGATCGAGCAAGCACGACCGATCCAACGGAACCGGCCCGGCCAAGAAAGACCGCGATCGCGGGCTATTTTTCGGCAAGCTCGGCGAACTCCTCGACGGTGAGGCCGCTGGATCGGATCAGACTCCGCAAGGTACCCTTGGCAACTTCCCGATGATCCGGGACGGATAGCGTCGCCATGTGACCGTCTTTGACGAGGATCATGGGACTCCCACGCTGCCGTACCGCCTGCCAGCCCTCTTTGGTGAACGCCTTGACGACTTCCCTTCCGCTGAGCGTGGGCAAGGAGGGCATCAAATGGCTACCTCGACTTGCTGCGTCTCGATGGTCAACGGCAAGCCGCGTTCAGCCCGGACTTCCAGACAGGCGGCTATGGCTTCTCGGATGTTGGAGAGAGCTTCATCGCGGGTGTCGCCTTGGCTCACACAGCCGGGAATGGAAGGGCATTCAGCAACCCAAACGCCGTCTTCATCCCGTGCAAGTGTGGTCACGAACTTCATCCTCACCACGCTACGCGCCCCTCTCGGCTTTGGAAAGCCGTCCGTTGCGCTCCAGCTGGGCGGGATGGGTCGCCGGATGAACCCGCTTCCACGGCCGGATGCTGACTGGGCCGCAAGTTTGGCTGGTGCTCCAGTCGGCATGTCCCAGGGGGTGCTGCATCAACCGGGTGTCGGCTCCGCCTTCGAGCATCCGGGTGACGAAGGCGTGGAGGATCGCGTCGAAGCGAGCCTGTGACGACAACGATCCGTCACGGTGCAAGGACGGGCTGGCTCATGGCGCGACGCCCATGGCAGTTGATTGCGAGGGTCCGTGCGGCCGTTTTGGCTCCTCGTGCCACTCGTGCAGCCCTCCGTGCCCACGCTGCGACGCTTCATACGGTCCTTTTCACGCCTCGTGCGGTCGTTGCGGCCCTTCGTGCCGTCGTTGCGACGCTTCATGCCGTCGTTTTCACGCCTCGTGCACGCCTTGCGACGCATCGTGCTGTCGTTTTCACGCATCGTGCGGTCGCTGCGGCCCTTCGTGAGGCCATTTTGGCGCTTCATGCGGTCGTCAGAAGGCTTCATGCGGTCGTCGGATCGCCTCGTGCCGTCGTTGCGACGCATCGTGCGGTCATTTTTGCCCCTTGTGCGGTCGCTGCGGCCCTTCGTGTCGGCGTTGCAAGGCTTCGTGCGGTCGTTGGATGGCATCCGTTCCGTGCCCAACCGCGCCGTTTGCGGCCACCAAGCCTTCCCGACGCTCTTTCAGAGGCACGATTCCTGCCCACGTCGTTCCGGGCCATGCGATGAACGGTGCGCCCGAACACGGGCACGCCCCGCCCTACCCCGCCCCTCGCCCCGGTGCCACCTCCGGGTGCACGCCCAGTTGCCCCAATACCCCAGGCTGGCTTCGCATTGAGGCGTGCACCCGGCTCGGTCACCCGAGCCGCCTTGCCTTCAACGTAAGCCTGCCCAACATCCATCCATGAACAACGGCAATCCATCTTCCATCTTCAGCGGACGCGCCATCTGGTTTGCAGCCCTATGCATGGTAACTCTGTCGGTGGCGTACGGCATCACGATGACCTGCTGGGCCTTTAAGGACCCGACGGAGGCTGATCAGACTGGAGTTCGTTCAGCGGGTTCGAGCACCGATGCATGGACCCGACGTGGCCAATTCGGGGACATGTTCGGCGCGCTGAACACGTTGTTCTCCGGACTCGCTTTTGCCGGAGTG
>JBJSZF010000184.1:0-1762 GCA_046090125.1 Verrucomicrobiota bacterium | reverse complement strand
GGGATGGCGACGCCATTGCGGTTCCACTGGTAGGAGATCGGGTTGTCGCCATTGGCGGCGACGGAGAGGAGGTAGGAATTGCCCTCGACGACCTCGGCTCCCTTGGGCTGGGAGGCGACGGTGGCGGGGATGCTGGTGAGGGTGGGCTCGCCGCCGGGGCGGAGCTTGTAGGCCTTGAGGGCACCGGTTTGGCTGCCGCCAACGAGGGCGGGGGTGCCGGAGGCATTGACGGTGTACCACTCGACGGAAGCTCCGCCGCCGCCCTCGTACCAGAGGAGGCGGAAGAGATAGACGCCGGCCTTGGTGGCGCGGAAGTAGAACTCCGTGGGGCCATCGCCGCGGCCGCCATCATAGCCGCCGAGGACCTGGAACACGGGGTTGTCGAGGACGCCGGCCGACACTTGGAAGCCGTCGTCGGAGCGGACGACCATGGTGTAGATGCCCGGGGCGGGGACTTCGAAGAAGGTGACGGCCTCGCCGCCGATGTTGTCGGTGCTGGGGGACCCGTCGGGGAGGGTGCCGGGGATGCCGGGGATGTTTTCCTCGGGGACGAAGAGGTCATCGAGTCCGTTGGAGCTGAAGATGCCGGCCGCGGCGGCGCTTTGCTCAAAGTTGACGACGTTGATGTCGAAGAAGCCCTGGGCGTTTTGGCCGGTCTTGTCATGGATGGAGGGGCCGAGGGCGCCCTTCAACTGCTCCTCCACGAGGGCGGTGCTGTTGTCGCGGCCCGTGGCGAGTTGGTGGGTGCGCCAGCGCATGCCGGGCTGGGACCCGGTGCCGAGCGCGGTGGCAAGCTGGGCATCGAGGGTCTTGTAGTCGGCGGCGGTGAACTTCACGGCATCGACCACTTGGACGTTGTCGGTGGTGGTGAAGGTGACCTCGAGGGTGTTGGCGGAGGCCGGAGGGAGGGGGTCGGCGACCGCGTACCGGATGGTGAGGCCGGAGGTGGTGTCCGTGGTGAACGGCGTGACGGAGGTGGGCGTCACGGAGGTGCCGTTGAGCTTCAGGGTGGGGGCCTTGGCCGGGTCCACGGTGAAGTACGACGGGCTGGTGACGGTGGCCGTGAGGACGGCCGGGGTGGTGGAGACGGAGGTGAAGCTGGGGGCGATGAACTCGCCGCCGTCGGTGATGGAGCGGCCGTCGGTGGACGTGAAGGTCACGGAGACGGTGTGCTTGGAGCCCGGGGTGAAGACCTTGGGGGCTTGGCTGGCACCGGCATAAACGAGGGATCCGTCGCGGGAGACCTGGGCTCCGGGGACGACGTTGCCGTCGATGCGGAGGGTGACGGGCTTGGAGTCATCCACGTTCTTGCCGAGGGCCTCGGCGATGCGGGCGCGGGCGCTGACGCCGTTGCCGGAAACGCCGGTGACGAGGGGCGGGACGCCGATGGCGACGTTGTCGAGGGCCCACCACCAGTCGTTGGCGCCGAGGACCATGCCGAAGGTGAGCTTCACCTTGCCGCCGGCCGGGTTGTTGAGCGGGATGATGAAGGGCTCGTTGGTATTCGAGATCTCGTCGGGGTTGGACCCGTCGGACTTGGTCTTGTCCTCCTGGAAGTAGGGGTTGTCAGAGCCGTCATCGAGGGTGCGGGTGGACTCCCAGCGGACGACCTCGTTGGTGGCGCCGGCATTGAACGTCACGCGGACGAGGCCGGTTTGGTTGTTGATGGGCGAGCCGTCCTCCGCGGTGGGGAAGCTGGCCCCGGCGTCGTCCTTGCCCTCGGGCCGCCACGAGGAATCGAAGGCGAGAACCAAGGAGTTGG
>JBJSZF010000183.1:0-7650 GCA_046090125.1 Verrucomicrobiota bacterium | reverse complement strand
GCGAGACCCTCTGCGACAGCGAGGCGCGCCCCGCCCTGCCCTACATCCCCATCGACCCGCCGACCATCCAGATGGAGTTCGCGGTGAACGACGGACCGTTGGGCGGCAAGGACGGCAAGCTCGTCACCGCGCGCCACATCTGGGACCGCCTCGTCAAGGAGATCCGGACCAACGTCGCCCTCCGCATCGCCCAGACGAGCGACCCCAAGATCTTCGCCGTGTCCGGCCGCGGCGAGATGCAGATCGCCATCCTCGTGGAGCAGATGCGCCGCGAGGGCTACGAGGTGCTCGTGTCCCGCCCGGAGGTCCTGTGGAAGAAGGGCTCCGAAGGCCAGGCGATGGAGCCCATCGAGAAGCTGTTCGTCGAGGTGCCCTCCGAGAACCTCGGGGCCATCATGGAGAACCTCTCCTTCCGCAAGGCCCAGATCACTAACATGAACCACGTCGGGGCCCAGGTCTCCGTCGAGGCCCACATCCCCATGCGCGGCCTCATCGGGTTCGAGACGGACCTCGTCAACCTGACCCGCGGCATGGGCGTCATGAGCCATCTCTTCCATGAGTACGGCGAGGACCGCGGCGAGATCGCCGCCCGCAAGAACGGGTCGCTCGTCGCCATGGAGTCCGGCGTCGCCACCTCCTACGCCCTCAACATGGTGCAGGAACGCGGCAAGCTCCTCGTCCAGCCCGGCGACGAGGTCTATGTCGGCATGATCGTGGGCGAGAACGCCCGCGAGAACGACATCCCGGTCAACGCGGTGCGCGAGAAGAAGCTCACCAACATGCGCTCGCAGGGCGACGGCAAGGGCATCCAGCTCAACGCGCCCATGGAGCTCACCCTCGAGCGCGCCCTCGAGTTCATCGACGTCGATGAATACGTCGAGGCCACGCCCAAGAACCTCCGGCTCCGCAAGAAGATCCTCGACGAGAACCAGCGGAAGCGCCTGGAGAAGACCCGCGTGATCAAGTTCGTGGAATAGCCCGCGAGCGCACCGTCCCGCGCCCCCACGCCCCCACGCCACGTCGTGCAACGCCCGCGTAGCAAGATCGGCGTCCTGGTTTCGGCCGGACCCGAAAGGCCGTCGTTCCGCCATGCGGTGCGCTTCGCGGAGGCGGCGTTGGGGCGGGGGCACGACGTCTATCTGTACTGCGTGGACGACGGCGTGGCGGGTGTTCGGGATGCCGCCTTGCAGGCCCTGCGCCCGATGGGCCTCAAGCTCTACGCGTGTGCCTACGGCGCGCACCGGCGCCACCTGCCCGTCGATGACTCCGCCGCCTACGCCGGCCTCACCGTCGTCAGCGACCTCGCCGCCTCCACCGACCGCTTCGTCACGTTCAACTAGCGCCGTTCGCCGCTTGCCATGAACCTGACCGAACGCCCCTTGGTCCTCTTCGTGGTCCAGTCCGACCCCCGCACGTCCCATCGGCCGGCGGAGGCGATCCGCGTGGCGGCGGGGATCGGGACGTGGCGCAAGGCGGACGTGCGCCTTTGCCTGTTGGGGCCTGCGGTGCGCGCGTTGGGCGAGTGGGTGGACGACCTCTTGGACGAGGACAACTTCACCCGTTACCTGCCGATCCTGCGCGAACTGGGCCATCCGGTCTGGGTCGAGCCCGGGGCCATGGAGGCCGCCGACCTGGGCGAGCCCACGATGCCCGTGGAGGCGTTGGAGCCGGGCGCGTTGGCGGGTTGGTGCGCGCGCGCGCGTTCGGTCCTGCGATTCTAGCCATCCATGAACCCGACCGAACCCGCGGAAGGCCCTGTCCTGCATCTCGTCCATGGCGAGCCCGACGCCACCGTCTCGGGCATCGTCGAGGCGCAACGTGCGAAGGGCGTGCCGGTCGAGGTGGTGCGCTGCGACCAGGTGACGGACTGGGGCGCGGTGGTGGACCGGGTGTTGGAGGCGCGCACGGTTTGCTCGTGGTAGGCGAATGAAGCTGGTGCTGACGAACGTGCCGCCGGACCGCGCCGAGGCGATCGCGCGCGCGTTGGTCGAGGAAGGCCTGGTGGCGTGCGCCAACCTCCTGCCCGTGCGCAGCCTGTACCGATGGAAGGGGGCGGTCTGTGACGAGCCCGAGTGCACGCTGCTGCTCAAGGCCCCATGCCACGTCCTTGGACCGCTGCGCGAGCGTTTGGTGGCGCTGCATCCCTACGAGCTGCCGGAGTTCATCGTGCTCGACGTCGATGCCGTCGCCAGCCTGCCGGCATACGTCGCGTGGGTGGACTCGGCGGGCACGCGGCCGTCGTAGGCACCCCGGTGCCGGGGGCGGGAAAGTGGCAGCGCCGTCTCGGCGCTGTGCGAAGGGGCACGCGAAGTGGCACGCGAAGGGGCCCGGAACAGGAACGATAGGGGCGCCGCGTGAGGGCACGCGGCCTACAGTTTTGGGGGCTCACGCGGGGACGCGGACACGCGGAGGGCGCATTTGCCCGCCAGATTTTGCCATTGTCATGAGACGCCGCGCAGGGCCAGCGTTTTTCCGTTCCCCTTGGAAGACACATGAAGACACGCACCCTGACGAAATGGGGCTGCCTCCTTGCGGCAGCCTCTTCATTCCTGCAACCCATCGCCCATGCGGGCGTCTCCTTCCCCGATCCTGTCGGCGGGTGGAGCTACCTCTACAACGCCAACGCCGGCCAAGACGTGTACGGCGACACGGCGAGTTTCGATGCGCTTGACGGCACGTGGTCGCATAACAACGGGTCGGACCAATGGGACGGATCCGGGCTTGGCGGCACGTTCGGCCCCGGCAACGCCCCGGGCGGGGCGCAGATCTTTGCGGAGGGCGGCATCAACTACCTGCGCATCCAAGACCCCGGCGACCCTCGCAACTACGGCTTCACGCCGGACCCCACCAACCGGAAGATCTACTTCGGGCATGACATCTCGGCGGACGGGGCCCAGGACGACGCGCTGGACTCCGGCGTGACGATCTCGTTCCGGGCGCGCATCCCGGTGCCGTCGAAGACGGTGCATCCCCTCGATCCGCTGCATCGGCAGAACCAGCAGGCGAACGGTCCCCAGCCCTACCCGGCGGGGGGTGACGGCTACGTCACCAGCGACGGCGGCAAGGGCAACTTCGTCATCAAGCAGAAGAACGGCGGCGCCTTCGCCTTTTCGTTGACGGTGCCGACGGACACGGCGGGCGGCGACCCGAACGGCACGCGGGCCAACTTCTCCGGCCTGACGATGAACGAGTTCAACGGCAACGTGATCTCGGGCAACGTCAACTTCGGCCAGGGTTCCGGCACCAACGTCCTCGCGCTCGATCCCACGGACTGGCACGAGTTCTGGATCGTGCTGCGCAAGGACCCCGCCAACATTGGCACGCACGAGGCGCTCGTGTACGTGGACGGGTCCACCACGGCCAAGTTCTTCAAGATCACGGCCGGCCCCGGCGACGACTACAGCGGCATCGGCTACCTCGCCATGGGCTCCACCGCCACGGGCCAGAACTCCGCGCTCGACGTGGACTTCTACGCCATGAAGACGGAGGCCGTGTTCCCGCCGGGTGCGCTGGCCAACCTTCCGCCCGAGCTGCGCGACCTGACGCCTGCGCGTGACGCGCGCTTCGGCGATGCCGCCGCCGGGCTCTCCTTCACCGCCGTCACCCAGCCGCCCAACTCCGTCCCGGCCAACGGGGCCACCGTCGTCCTCAACGGCCAAAACATCACCGCGCAGCTCACCGCCGGGACCGACCTCCGCAACCGCACCTTCACCTACAACGGCCTCCAGCCGAATCGCCTGTACCAAGGCACCGCCATCCTCGCGGACCAGGCCGGCCGCAAGTCCACCAACGCCATCGCCTTCGACACCTTCGTCCAGGCGCAGGTCGGCCAGGTGGACTTCACGGACTACGGCTCCGACGTCACCGTCACCGCGCCCTCCGGCCCCGCCACGCTGTATCTCCGTGCGGGATCGACGGCCCCGCAGGTCGTGCGCGTCGAGCGCGTCAATGGTGCCGCCTCCAGCGTCCTCGGCACCTTCCGCATCCCCAACACGGGAGCCGTCAACGTGCCCCAGATGGTCCAACTGACCGACGCCTTCGGGTCCCCGGTGGTCTTTCAGGGCAATGGGTCCACCACGCTCCGGATCAAGCCGTTCGGCGGCAACGTGTCCGCCCCGTTCGAGGTCCTCGCGGTGCCCTCGGCCGACGCCGTCACCGGCCGGTACGTCGCCTTCGTCGTTCCTTCACCCATTGCCACCGTGGTGTTCCCTGACTCCGTCGTCCGGGCCGAGATCGTGAGCACCTCCGGCGCGGTTGCGGCCGGCGACGTGCGGCTGGCCCTCGACGGTTCCGACGTCACGGCCGCCTCGACGGCCAGCGTCTCGGGCAATGTCACGACCATCGCGTACAACGCGCCGTCGTTCCTCGCGGAGAACGCAACGATCAACGCCTCCGTCACGTACCCCGGGGCCGCCCCCGCGACGTGGTCGTTCCGCGCGACGCCCATCACGCGCCTCAAGGCCTCGTGGGCCACCGCGCCGTCCTCCGTCTCGGGCAAGGCCCGCGGGTTCACCGGCCGCATCCACAAGGCGGACAACGGCGCCGACGCGAACCTGTTCCCGAACAACCCGCAGCGCGCCGCCGACCAACTCGCGGGCAAGATCATCGACCCAACCACCACCCAGCCTTATGCCAACGAGGCGGCCGGCCCGAATGGCGACGGGTCCTTCGTCGAGGCCGGCGTCATCAACTACGAGCAGTCCGGCACGGACAAGGGGATCCCCGGCGACCTGCCCTTCCCGAACCTCGACCCGATGAACCACGACTTCATCGCCATGGAAACGATTGCCTACCTGCGGCTGCCGCGCGGCACCCACCGCTTCGGGATTGCCTGCGACGACGGCTTCCAGGTTTGGGCCGGCCCCTCCGCTGCCGCCACCGTCAACCAGGTGGGCATTCGTACCCCGGGCGGTTCCACCGCCGAGGTCACCTTCGAAGTCCTCGCCGAGGCCGATGGCGTCTATGCCTTCCGCCTGTTGTTCTTCGAGGGCGTGGGCGGGGCCGACATCGAGTGGTACACCGTGAACCTGGCCACGGGCGACAAGGTGTTGATCAATGCGGACGGCGGCGTCCTCTCCTACCAGGCCCGTGTGGGTGACGGGTCGAACACGGCTCCCACGGTCGTGAGCACCACGCCGCCGGCGGGCCTCGGCGGGGGTTCTTTCTCCAACGTCGTCGTGGATGAGTCCGCCCGGACTATCACCGCCGACCTGCCCGCCACGGGTGACCAAGGCTACCTGACCATCTCGCCCGCGCGCCCCATCCAGGGCGTCGCCGTCTCGGGCAACAAGATCGTCATCCGCTACTAGGCGTTCCCCCATCGAGGGCCGCCGGGTCTTGCAACCCGCCGGCCCCCCGATGCTGCAAGGCCCGGGCTCGCGCCCGGGCCGTTTTCGTTTCAGGGCAGCGGTGATGGCGGGATCCGCCTACGCGCCCGGCCCGCCATCGACGCCATGGGCGTCGAGCCATCGCAGGCCGCCCGCCTCGTCCACGAACTCGCCGTCCAACTGGGCTTGGAATGCCTGGGCGAGGACCTCCTTGAACGCCGGCCCGGGTGCCATGCCGCGCGACACGAGGTGCCGTCCCATCACCAGCGGTCGTGGAACGGCCGCCTCCAACTTGAGCCCTGCCGCGCGTTCACGAATCGCGCGCACGGCCGTCGTCTCGCCCGCCGGACGCGGGGGACGCCCCGACGCATCCGCCGTCATCAACGCGCATAACTCCTCAATCGTGGCCGGGGCCAGCCGCAGCGACAGCCTTCGGATGGCGCGGGCCGAGGGTTCCTCCAGGTGCGCCATGTGATTGGCCACCAACCGGGGAACCCGTTCCAACACGTCGTTGGGCATCCCCACCCTCCGGAGAAACGCCTCCGCCATCGGCACGCCCGCGACCTCGTGCCCGGGCGACACCACGCGCTCGCGCCCGTCGCGCAGCTCCCGTCGCGTGTGGGTGGCCTTGCCCACGTCGTGCAGCAATGCCGCCAACATCAGGACGCCGCGCGCCCGCTCGTCCGCGCCCCGCCATCCCACGTGCCGCGCCATCGCGTCCACGACGTGCATTGTGTGGCGCCATGCGTCGCCCTCCGGGTGCCATTCCGGATCCTGTTCCACGCCCCTCATGCCCGTGAGTTCTGGATGCAGGTCCAGCCAACCCGCTTCCCACGCGAACTCGATGCCCCGCGACGGGGCCTCCGACAACGTCGCCCACTTCCACCATTCCTCCCGGATGCGCTCGGCGGGCAGCTCCGATTGCGCCGGGGCCATCCGACGGCACAGGGCGATCGTGTCGGGGCAGGGGACGAGTCCGAACCGCGCGACGAACTGCATGCCGCGCAGCACGCGGAGGGGATCCTCCACGAAGGCCGGGCTCGTGTGCCGCAGCACGCGGTCGCGCAGGTCCCGGAGGCCGCCGTGGAAGTCGAGGACCTCGCCGGTGCGCGGGTCGAGCATGAGCGCGTTGATGGTGAAGTCGCGCCGGGCCGACGCCTCCTCCGGGGAGATGTCGGGGGCCGTCTCCACCGCGAAGCCCCGGTGGCCGGGGCCGACCTTCGAGTCGCGGCGGGGCAGCGAGAAGTCGTGCTGCCGTCCGTCGGCGAGCGTCACCTTGGCCACGCCGAAGGAACGCCCGACCCAGTCCACGCGTCCCCAACGTTCCAGCGCGCGCGCCAGATCGGGGTAGCCCAGCCCGTACACCTCGACGTCGAAGTCCTTCACGGGCCGCCCGAGCCATGCGTCGCGGACGCAGCCGCCGACGAGGTAGGCGCGCGCGAGTTCGGGCGTCTCCAGCAAGACGCGCCTGAGCGCGACGGGGACGAAGTCGATGTTCACGAGGACTGGCCGCCGCGCAGTGGCGTCCTTGGCTTCACGCGCCCCAGAAGAAGGATTCCGGGCCCACGCGGTAGCGCACCGCCATGTCGGGTGTGTCCACGGCCGTGCCGCGCGCGAACGACTCGACGCCGGCCAGCGTCATCCCGGAGGTCAGCAGCGTGCGCTCGAGCGGGTAGGGTTGGCGACGCTCCACCACCATGCGCTCGATGTGCCGGATCTGCGGGTTGAAGAAGTCGGCGGTCGTCGAGCCGTGCGTGGGCATCGGTAGGTACATCTGGCACGAGATCGCCCGGCCGCGCCCGGCGTCCCAACCGGCGTAGTTGAAGTCGCGGATCGCCAGCATGAAGAGCGTGGTGCGAAACCCGTCGAGGTGGTCGATGAAGTACGCCCAGCCCTCGGGGAACACCTCGCGCGCCCAGTCAAAGGTCACGCGCGCGGTGGGATACCCGTCCTTCACGGGCAGGTTGTGGCTCCGGGACAACGCCGCCTCGAGCAACCGGCACGTCGTCGGCAGGCCGGCCGCGTGCTTCCACATGTCCGCGCCGCGCAAGGCCAGCACCCGGCGGATGCCCACCTCGCCGCCGCGGCGTCGCTCGGACATGCACTGCGCCGTCTCCAGCCCGTGGATGTCGTAGCTGTCCATCCCGCCGTAGGCCGCGCACACGCTCTCCGTCAGGCGCGTGCCGTGCGGCACGTCGATGGAGGGCATCCGCCGCGTCACCGGCAACGACGACCCCGCCTGGAACGGGAACCGCAGACGGCGTGCGTCCGCGACCATCTCGACGCACTCGCGCCAGTCGGTGGAGAGGTGCTTGTCGTTGAA
>JBJSZF010000182.1:0-10442 GCA_046090125.1 Verrucomicrobiota bacterium | reverse complement strand
CATGGGCCTTGAGCCTCTTGAAGTCTCTGTCCACTTCGGACCTTACCAACTTGTTGGTTGCCGCGCGGCCCGTCGCAAAAGATTGCTTGAGGATGAGGCCGCGGTCGTCCTTGCCGGTCAGCTTTGCAACGAGGCCGCCCGAGTGGAAATAGTACCTGCTGTAGATGGGATAGGCCTCGGCCAGGAAGATGGTTTCGCCGGTCTTGTTGGTTGCGACGATGGGCATGATGACGCCCTCGAAGCGCTCGATCCCGACATGGGCCCCTTGCTGGGCTGCCTCGGTGGCGTTGATCTCGACGCCGGTCCTCGTGGCAGTCGAGAGGATGACGACGTTGCTCGCACAACCCGCCATCAGCATCGCCACACTAGGAAGAGCGAGCCATGCTCGCGCGCACGGCGACATAGGGTTCGGTACAGGCTTCATGGAATGTTGGTCATTCATGGGTAGTGCCATGCCTAGGGGTTTTCGGCGGCCTTACCCGTCGAGAAGGTCTGCTCCAGCGTCAGGCCCTCGAGCCATCGGTTGGTGAGGCCCAAGGTTGCCCGGACGGAGGGGAGCGCGGGGTTGGTGCCGTCTGCCTTGGCGGGGTCCACGGGGATCATGACGCCCTCGAAGCGCTTGTAGCCGAGGCCGAGGTTGGTGGGGACGCCGTCGGCGGCGGTGATGTTGAGGCCCACGCGGGTGTAGGTGGTGAACACGAGATGTTTGGGGGTGCATCCGGTGGTCATGAGGCACAGGGCCGCGATGGCTCCAAGGGACAGGGGTTTCTTCATGGGGACAGTGTCGTTGTCGTGTTGGCTGATGTGTTGGTTTGGAGGGACGGAAGTTGGCCGGGCTCAACATGGATGCGCCAGGCGCCGTCGGTGTCGGGCGGGACCAGGAGCCATGTGTGGCGTTGGATGGAGAGATGCAGGCCCGTGTGATGCGGGTTGATGGGCATCAGGAGGCCCGCCTGCGTGGCATGGATGAACCGGGGCTCGCTCGGGTTAAGGATCGGGTTCCGCACCACGAGGCATCCCAAGGCGTGACGTTGGCCGTACCGGGTCCAAGCGATGGCAAGCGGCGGCAGAAACACGGACGTCGTTGTGGGTTGGGATGCGGCGCCACTGCCTCGGACTTCCTCCCGGGAGGGTTGTGAGATCGAAACCCCCGACCAACCAAGGCTGAATCCGTCGTGGCCGGTGTGGTAGCGGACGTCGAGGCCTGGGATGACGGTCTTTTGCGTGGCGTGGTCGGCACTGATGACGTGATAGCCCACAATGATGCGTTGCGAGGAACCCAACGGCATTCCGCAACCTTGGCCCGCGAAAAGGATCGAAAGGACCAAGCCCGGCCACAGCAGGGCGAGACATGGACGCACGCATTCGTTCACATCGCGGACCCGCAAGGAATATATTGGGGCCGAAGGTGTTGAGCGGGCTGTGCGGGCCGACTCGGGTTGCTGGGGCATGTGGTTACAGGGCGTGGTCACGTGTCCTGCTTGCGGTTTGAATGCGCTGCTATTCCGAGACGCTACCAAATTCTCCAGTCCGGATTTCAATGGCATCACGATGCTCTTTTGATGCGACGCGGGGTGGTGCGGGTGGGCTCGACGCGGCTGTAGGCCGGGTAACCTGACCCGGCGCCCAGGTCATGCGGCATCGCCATCGCCGCGTGAGGGCACGCGGCCTACAGACTGCCCAACTGCCGTTTCTAGGTTTAACCGAGGCGGCGAGATGCTCCCGGAAGGTCTTCGGGAGGTCGCCCCAGGGGACGGAGGTGCTCTGTTGGCGCCTGTTGGGCAGGGACGGCGGTCCGGGGATGTCGGGGCGAGGAGCGGCCGGGGGTCGGGGGTGGACGGGAGTGCGTCGGGGCTATTGGGTCGCGCGGCGCGACCGTGACCCGCGACCGAAGCCGGGAGACTCGATGGACTCGATCTTCTCGCCGGGCTTGTGCAGGAACAGGACCTCCGCACGGAATCTTCGGGCGATGTCCACCGCACGCCCCGGACCCGCCACCGAGATGGCGGTGGAGAGGGCGTCGGTGGTCATGCCATCGGGGCCGATCACGGTGACGAGCCCATGGTCGGTGAGGCCCAGGCCGGTCCGGGGATCGACGATGTGGGAGTAGCGGATGCCGCCGATTTCAACGTGTTGGAAGACGTCGCCGGAGGTGCACAGGCTGGTGTTTCGGAGAAGGAGGCGACGCGGCGCGGGCGCGCCCGGGACGTCGAGGGCGGCCACCTCGATCCGCCACCCGTCCTCGCCGGGCGGCGGGTCGGTCACGACGATGTCGCCGGCTCCCGAGACGAGGCTGGAATCAATCCCATGTTCGCGGAGGACGCGCGTGGCCTCGTCGAGGGCAAAGCCCTTGGCGATGCCGCCGGCGTCGAGGCGCATGCTGGGCCGGAGCAACCGGGCGGCGGGGCGCGGACGTTCCTGGAGTTCCACGTGTTGCCAGCCGGTGGCCTCGAGGGCGGCCCGAAGGCGGGGCGCGTCGGGAAGCTCGCGTTGGCGTCGCGACCGCCGCCAAAGCTGGGTCAATGGGCCCACCGTGATGTCGAAGGCCCCGTCCGAGGCCTTGCTGACCTCCTGCGCCCGCCGGAGCACGCGGCATAGGTCGTCGGAGACGGGCACGGGCCGTGGGTGGGGTGAGGTGGCGCCGAGTCGGCTCAGCTCGGATGCGGGGTCGTAGTCGCTGAGGCACTGGTTGAGCTGGCTGATGCGTTCCCACGCGGCGCGGGCGGCATTGGTGGCCTGTTGCCCGTCCCGCGCATACAGGACGATGCGGAACGGGATGGCCATCTGGACCGACTGGAACTCGTGTCGGAGCAGCGGCCGGTGGGAATGATGGCGGCAACCGACCCAGGCGAGGCAGGCGATGCCAAGGGCCAACGCCCGGGCCATGAAGCGAAGCGGCACCTGCCCGGGAGGGTTCATCCGCACGCGGGGCCGGGCGCTTAGCCGAGGGCGGCCGCGATGGCGTCGCCCATTTGGCGGGTGCCGACGCGGCGGGCGGCGGGGTCGGCGGCGTTGAAGATGTCGCCGGTTCGGAGGCCGTCATGGATGGCCTTGAGGACGGCGTTCTCGATGGCCTTGGCAGCGTCGTCGCGTCCGAAGCTATGGCGGAGCATGAGGGCGGCGGAAAGGACCTGGGCGATGGGGTTGGCGAGGTCCTTGCCGGCGATGTCGGGGGCGGTGCCGCCGGCCGGCTCGTAGAAGCCGAAGGTGCGCCCGCCGGTGGTGGCCCCGAGGCTGGCAGAGGGCAGCATGCCCAGCGAACCCGCGAGGGCGGCGGCCTCGTCGCTGAGGATGTCGCCGAACATGTTCTCGCACAGGACGACGTCGAACTGGGCGGGCTTGAGGAGGAACTGCATGGCGGCGTTGTCCACGAACATGTGCTCGAGGGCGACGTCCGGGTAGTCGCGGCCGATGCGCGTGACGGTGTCGCGCCAGAGGACACCGTTTTCGAGGACGTTGGCCTTGTCGATGGACGTGACCTTGCGGCGGCGCAGGCGTGCGGACGCGAAGGCGACGCGGGCGATGCGCTCGATCTCGGGGGTGGTGTACACCAGCGTGTCGATGGCGCGCTGCGTCCGGGTGCCGTCGGCCAGCGTGATGTCCTCGGTGCGCTTGGGCTGGCCGAAGTAGAGCCCGCCGGTGAGCTCGCGCACGACGAGGATGTCGATACCGTCGCCCTGTCGTTCCGGCTTAAGCGGGCAACTGTGGGCCAAGGCCTTGGGCAACTGGACGGGGCGCAGGTTGGCGAACAACCCGAACTCCTTGCGGATGCGCAGGAGGGCGGCGCGCTCGGGGCGTTCCTCCTTGGGGATCGTGGGGTCGCGGTCGGGCAAGCCCACGGACCCGAACAAGATCGCGTCGGACTCGCGACAGAGGGCGAGGGTGGCGTCCGGGAGGGCCTTGCCGGCCGCGTCGATGCCGGCCCAGCCGACGGGGGCCTCGGTCACCTGGAGGGGTAGTTGGAACGCGCGCGCGGCGGCGCCCAAAACCTTGAGGGCCTCGCGCATCACTTCGGGGCCAATGCCATCGCCCGCCAAGGCGGCAATCCGCAGGGTCGTCGAACTCATCGGGGGCGGAGTCTTGGGAAGGCGGGCGAAAGGTTGAAGGCTTTTTTGGGTCCTCGACGTTTTCGGGGGTGGGCTTGGGTCATCCCGCGGGCAGATGGCTTGGACAAGGCACGTCACCCAACGCCGTCCGTCCAAAGGGCTTGGCGGGCCAACGCCGGCATCCGGGCCTGACCCATGGGTGGACGCGCCCTGGATTGCCGTTGGCAGGCGTCGTGTTGGAATCCACTGAACCTGGAAACGGCAGTCGAAGAGGATTTCAAAACGAGGAAAGGGCCGTCCCATCAGGGAGGATGGGCTCATGGACAGGAACCCAAGGGCTCACCCTGCGAGTGAGGTCGTGGTGGGCTCGACGCGGCTGTAGGCCGGGTCCCCTGACCCGGCGCACCGGGCATGCGGCATCGCCATCGCCGCGTGAGGGCACGCGGCCTACAGACTGCCCAACTGCCGTTTCTAGGCTTAAACCATGGAGGGGACGGGGTTCTTGCGACGGGGCACGGGGGCTTCGGACAGCGCCGAGACGGCGCTGCCACATGGCTTGGGGGGGCTTCCGAGGGTTCTCGGAACGGGTTCCGCCGTGAGGGGGCGGCGTCGGCCGGCTTGGGGTTAGGACAGGCGTGCGGCCTTGAGCCATTGCTCCAGGGACACCACGACGAGGATTCCGAAGGCGACCGAGGGCAGGACGGCTCCCAACGTGAGGAGGTTGGCGGGCTTGGGTCGCTCGAAGTCCGGCGTCACGCCGCAGGCCAGCAGGCGGTCGTAGAGGTTGGGGTGGGTGGATTTGCCCTCGATGACGGCGGGGATGAAGCCCAGCTCGTGCAGCTTGAGCAGGGCCGTGGCGTAGGTGGCGGGATCGACGCTGGACCCGTGGGCGTCGGCCCGGGTCTCGAAGCGGCGGATCCAGTGGCCGACGCCGATGGGCACGAGCAGCCAGGCGAGCATGAGGGGGACGAGGCCCGGGATCCCGAACGCGAACACGGCGGGCTTCGCGAACAGGAGCGCGAGATGCGCGTGGCCCGCGACGATCCGGGCCCACGTCATTGCCGAGGGCTCGCGCAGGTGGTCCATCTCGTGGCGCAGGATGGAGTCCATCTCGGCCGTCGTGAGGTGTTGAACGAGCTTCTCGGACACGACGACCTCGCTGGACACGGGGAAGGCCCAGGCGTTGGGCGCGCCATGCCGGACGACATGCACGGCGCGCAAGGGGGCGTTGGCTTCCTGCGCGAGGGCACGGGCACGGGCTTCCAAGTCGGGCGGCGTGGGGATGCGTTGGGCCTTCCCGATGGCAAACCGCGCCGGGCGAAGGTTGACCAAGGCCACCCATCCCAACAGCAAGGCCACGGCGCCCCATGCCATCGGGCCCATCCGGGCTGGCATCGCCGCCACCATGGCCCACACCAGCAGCATGGGATGTTGCCAAAAGCGGAAGGCCACGGGCCATGCCCGCCAGGAGAAGCTCGGGTCGAGGAGCCGCGAGAGGGGGAACGACCCCAGGATGGCCCCGGCCGATCCAATGCAGGCCGTGGCGATGACGGCTCCCATCGGCGGGTAGGCCACCATTTGCAATGCCAGGGTCAGCGAGACGGGCAGGTACGTGGCCACCACGCCGGCCGCGCCCCGGTAGGGATGGACGAGGCGGGCCCGCTCGGACCAATGGGCGTTGGCGGCCCGCCGCAGGCGTCTCATGCCCGGAAAGGTTGCCAGGAGGTTCCACAAGAACCCGATGGCAAAGGCGGCGAGGCAACAGAACACCGTGAGGACGGGGTTCCAATCCAAGGGGTCACTCGGCATGGGGCGACGATGGGGAACGGGGTCGTGCGATGTCGAGACGCGTTCGGCACCGGTTGAACGGCTGCCCGGACGCAGGGCGGCCGCCGCCGGGCCGCGTGGCCGGCCCGCTCAGCGCACCTCGACGGGGATCTTGAAGAAGCACTGCCAGCCGCCGTAGTCGGACCCGAGGGACACGCGCGAGCCCTTGATCCACTCGGTGTGGCCATCCTCGAAGGAGAAGTTGCCGCCATCGGGGGCTCCGCGGCCGATGCGATGGACGGCGGTGAAGACCTTCTTGCCCTCGAAGTCCGTGGTCCAGGCGAGCTTGGCGTCGTACATGTTGGTGGTCTTGGACCCGACGGCCTGGAGGCGATCGATGAGGATGGGGGCGGCGGCGAACGGGCCATCGAGCTTCTTCTTGAAGAACCACTCGGCGGTGCCCTGGGCTCCGCCCGTGACGTCCGAGTCACCGGTCTTGCGCCCGGGCAGGAAGAAGTAGCCGATGAGCTGGGCGGTGTTGTCGCTGGCGATCATCCCGCGCTCGGCGGCGCGATGCCAGACGTCGGTGGGGCAGAAGAGGACGTCGTTCTGGGGGCGTTGGGTCTTGGTGGTCGTGCGGCGGTTCTTGATGAGGTAGTTGTTCCAGAAGTTGGACATGGTGGGCATCATCCAGGAGAAGCCCGCGCCGCCGCTGTTGTCCGGGAAGGCATTGTTGTTGTCGCCGGCGTAGAGGGTGACGGCGAGCGTCCATTGCTTGCTGTTGCTGGCGCACAGGGTCTTGAGGGCCTTGGCGCGGGCGTTGGCGAGGGCGGGCAGGAGCATTCCCGCGAGGATCGCGATGATGGCGATCACGACGAGGAGCTCGATCAACGTGAACGCCAGGCGCGTGCGACGGACATTCGATGCCTTCATGAAGCTATGCCTTTCGTGGAACTTCCTTGGTTCTACCAACGCGTCGGCCCGCCGCGCCAATGTTTTCATCGGAGGGGTGGGCGCGCGGCACGGCCTGGGCGCGGCGTCCGTGCGGGCGCGGGGGGGCGGGGCGAGGTCAACACGGTGAGACCGTGCTTGCCTTCGGTTTGCTTTGCGTGGCAAAGAAGAAGGCATGAACGCGCGCGACGCCAGCTCCGACCTCGAGTCCATTCGCGTCCTGATGGAACGTTCCGCCCTGTATCGGCGCACGCTGGCTCCCACGAGCCTGGGGGTGGGCGCCCTGGGCTTGGCGGCGGGAGTGCTGCATCGGCTGTTGCCTCTCGAGGGCTCCACGGCCTTCGCCCTGTGCTGGCTTGCGACCGCCATGGTCGGGATCGCGATCGCCTTTTGGACGTCGCGGCGCCAGGCGTTGCGCGAGCGCGAGGCGTTTTGGTCGCCGCCGGCCCGCCGCGTGGCGATGTCGATGGCTCCCCCATTGGTTGCCGGGCTTCTCATCAGCATCCCGTTTCTCTTGGGGGAGGATTGGGCGCGGCGCGTGATCTGGCTGCTGCCGGCATTGTGGATGATCCTGTATGGGTGCGCGTTGCATGCGGCCGGGTTCTTCATGCCCCGGGGCATCCGGTGGCTGGGCTGGGTGTACCTCGCGGGCGGCAGTGCCTTGCTGCTTTGGTGGACGTGCCCATTGAACCAATTTCCACCCGTGGCCCATGCACACATCGCCATGGCGGGCGGGTTCGGCCTCGGCCACCTGGCCCATGGGTTGTACTTGTTCACGACCGAGCGTTCCCGGCGCCCGTGAAGCCATCGGAAATCCTCAGCCTGGACCGGGTGGTCCATGAGCGCGTGCGGCTCGCCATCATGAGCATGTTGGCCGCCAGCCCGGACCTGTCGTTCACGGAGGTCCGTGACGCGTTGGACCTGACGGACGGCAACCTCATCAGCCACGTCCGCACGCTTCAGGAGGCGGGGTACCTTGCGGTGACCAAGGCCTATCAAGACTCGCGGCCGCTCACCACCCTCGCCCTGACCAAGGCGGGGCGCGATGCCTTTGCCGGGCACATCGAGCGACTGGCCGCCATCGTTCACAGCGCCCGGCCTGCCTAACGATTCCCAACGAGCCCCACGCACCCCGCGTCGTCCCCATTCACTTTGCAACGCAAACCATCATGAGAATCCAACGTGCCGACCACCTCGGCTGGTGCTTCGGAGTCCGGGACGCCGTCCGCGACGCCCGCGACGCCGCCACCCGCGGCCCCGTCACCATCCTGGGCGACCTCGTCCATAACCCCGCCGTCGTGGAATCCCTCCGGCGCGATGGCGTCCTCACCCGGCACGATCCGGCGGACGTCTCGACGCGGCGCGTCCTCATCACGGCGCATGGCGCGTCCCGGGCACGGATGGGCCAGCTCCGTGAACTGGGTCTCGAAGTGCAGGAAACCACTTGTCCCTTGGTCCACAAGGCGCATGCCGCCCTCGATGCCCTGGTCGCACGCGGGTTGCATCCCGTGATTGTCGGGCAAAGGAACCATGTCGAGGTCCGGGGCATGGCGGAGGACCACCCGGGTTGCGACGTGATCCTGACGGAGGAGGACGTGGACGGGTTGGAGGCACGGGCGGGCTTTGGGGTGGTGAGCCAGACGACGCAGCCGTTGGGCTGGGTGTTGAGGTTGGTGGGGCGGATCCGGGCGCGGTTTCCGGGGTCGGAGGTGGTGTATCGGGACACGGTGTGCCAGCCGACGAAGGACCGTCAGGAAGCGGCGGAGCGATTGGCGGCGGCATCGACGGTGGTGGTGGTGGTGGGCGGGCGTCACAGCCACAACACGCGGCGGTTGGCGGAGACGTGTCGTGGGGGGTGTTCGAGGGTGCATCACGTGGAGAACGCGACGGAGCTGGACCCGGGGTGGTTTTGGGAGGGGGATCGGGTGGGATTGACGGCGGGAACCTCGACCCCGGACGAGGAGATTGAGGCGGTGGAGGGGTGGTTGAGGGCGCGGGCGGTGGCGTTGGAGGGGGATGGGAGCCGGGCACGGGAAGGGGCGGGCGCGACGGTTTAGGGAGGGGCGGGCGTGCTGGTGAGGATTGGCCACAAAGGGTTTGGCGTTTTTTTGGGCTGCGATTAGTACGTCTGCGTATGAACGAGACCTTCGACGCCGTCGTCGTCGGCGCTGGCCCCGCCGGGTGCGCCACCGCCACCGCCCTCGCCCTCCATCAGCGCCGCGTCCTGGTTCTCGAACGCGAAAAATTCCCGCGCTATCACATCGGCGAATCCCTCATCCCCTTCACGTTCCATGCGCTCGACCGCATCGGCATGATCCCGCGCCTCCGGGCCTCCGCGTTCCCCAAGAAATACTCCGTCCAGTTCGTGTCCCCCTCCGGCAGGGCTTCCCAACCCTTCTACTTCTTCAATCGCTACGACCGCGACACCGTCGCTCAGACGTGGCAGGTGCTTCGGTCCGAGTTCGACCAAATGCTCATGGACAACGCCCGCGAGAAGGGGGTTGAGGTCCGGGAGGAAACCGAGGTCTTGGAGTTGCTCAAGGACGGCGATGGGCGCCACGTGGGGGTGCGGGCGCGCCATCGGGATGGGCGCGAATACACGGTCCATGCGCCGGTGACCGTGGATGCCACGGGCCGCGAGGCGATGGCCGCCAGCCGCAACGCGTGGCGTCGGGGCGACCCCCGGCTCAACAAGGTGGCTGTTTGGACCTATTACGAGGGCGCCTTGCGGGATCCTGGCATCGACGAGGGCGGGACCACGGTCGCGTTCATCCCCGACAAGGGTTGGTTCTGGTACATCCCCCAACACAACAACCGCGTGAGCGTCGGCGTGGTGGCGGAGGGCAAGTACCTGACGCGCGGCGGCATCAAGGATCCCGAGGCCATCTTCCATCGCGAGGTGAAGGAAAACCGTTGGATCCAGGACCACCTCGCGCCGGGCCGGTGCTGCGGCGAGTATTGGCTGACGGCGGAGTACACGTTCCGAAGCGAGCATTGCGCGGCCGACGGGCTGGTGTTGGTGGGCGACGCCTACGGGTTTCTGGACCCCGTTTTCTCGAGCGGCATGATGCTGGCGCTCAAGAGCGGCGTGCTGGCCGCCGATGCCATCCACGGCGCCCTCGGGACGGGGGTCGTCTCGGCAGCGAGCTTCAATGGCTACGCCAAGGCCATGCACGACAGCATCGAGAACATGCGCAAGCTCGTGTACGCCTTCTACGACGCGAACGTCAGCTTCAAGTCGGTCACGGACCGCCACCCCGGGGTTGCCGACGACCTGACGGACTGCCTTTCGGGCGACCTGAACAAGGACTTCAGCCGGATGTTTGGGGCGTTCTCGGAGTTCACGCAGCTACCCGAGCCCTTGTCGTTGGGGATGCCCAAGGTCGAGTCCTCGCGGGCGGCGGCGTGAGGGTTTTGGTTGGGTGGGATGCTCCTGTAGCTGGCGGCGCGGGTTTTAGCGCCGGCTGGGTCATCCTAGAAACGGCAGTTGGGCAGTCTGTAGGCCGCGTGCCCTCACGCGGCGATGACGATGCCGCATGCCCGGTGCGCCGGGTCAGGGGACCCGGCCTACGTGCGTGTGTGATACTGATGAGACTAACCGATGAAAGATCGAGTACGACGCTGACATGGCGTCGGGTAGCCGAAGGCAACTGCGTCGCCGCGAGGCGGGGTGGGGAG
>JBJSZF010000181.1:0-4588 GCA_046090125.1 Verrucomicrobiota bacterium | reverse complement strand
CACGGGGCGGTGATCCGGACGTTTGCGCAGTCGGACGTGGAGGACTTCGCGAGGTTCTCCGGGATTCCCACGGTGAACGCGCTGACGGACGACGAGCATCCGTGCCAGATCCTGACGGACATCTACACGTACGAGGAGGCGACGGGGCAGGGGATGGGAGGGAAGGTGGTGACGTTCGTGGGGGATGCGGCGTGCAACGTGCCGGCGAGCTGGGTGTTTGCGGCGGCGAAGCTGGGATTTGAGCTGCGGCTTGCGGCTCCGCGGGCCTACTGGCCATCGCCTGATTTGCTGCGGCGCGCGGGCGTGACGGCGGATTGTGACTGGCCGTCGCGCGGCGCAGCGGTGACGGAGCGATTCACGGCGGGAGCGGGGGTGATCGAGTTGATCGAGGACGTGCGGCTGGCGGCGCGGCGCGCGGACGTGTTGTACACGGACGTGTGGGTTTCGATGGGCAAGGAGGACGAGGCGGCGCGGCGGTTGCAGGAGCTGGCGGGGTACCAGATCAACGCCGAACTGGTGGCGTTGGCCAAGCCGGGGGCGCTGGTCATGCATTGCCTCCCGGCGTACCGCGGCAAGGAGATTGACGAGGCAACGCTCGAGGCGCACGCGGGGACGATCTTCGCCGAGGCCGAGAACCGCCTGCACGTCCAGAAGGCCATCGTCGCCTGGATGGTCCGCTGAGGAGATCGTGGGCGACGGCAGCCGGCGTGGCGGCGCCCGGTGGCCGCTGGATGGCGAGGGCTTGCGTGCCCGTCCCGAGGCCGCCCGGTGGCGGGTCACGTCACATCAACGAGCCAGTTCGAGCACCTCGGCGGTGAGGGCGAGGACGGCCGTCTCCAGCGCCGGGCTGAGTTCGGGCGCGAAGCGATTGGAATGGAGCGAGGGAGCCTTCGTCACGTCGGTGCCACGGGGCACCGCGCCCACCCACAGGTCCATGAGGGGCACCTTTTCCGGCGTGCGCCCGAACTCGCTGAAGTCCTCGCCGCCCATGGCGGGACGGACCGTCTTGACGCGCGCGGCTCCGAGCCAGGAGCCCAGCACCGAGGAGAGCCGCCGCGCCAGCGCCGGGTCGTTGAACAACGCCGGCGTGAACTCGTCCTGCACCACCACCTCCGGCATCCGGTCCTCGGGCACGCCCGCCGCGATGGCCTGGCCGCGCACGATGCGACGGATGGCGTCCAGCGTCCGCCGCCTCACGTCGTCCGTGTAGGAGCGCACGGTCAACTGCAACGCCACTTCCTCCGGGATCACGTTGTGCTTCGTGCCGCCATGCACGGACCCCACGGTGACGACCACGGCGTCGAGCGCGCTGATCTCGCGTGACCGGATCGTTTGCAGGGCGAGGATCGACTGGGCGGCGAGCACGATGGGGTCCTTGGTCGTCTCCGGGTACGCCCCGTGCCCGCCGACGCCCCGGACCCGGATGTCGAGGCTGTCCACGTTGGCCAGCATGAATCCCTCGACCACGCCGACCTCGCCCGCCGTGAGCGCGGCGTGGCAGTGCAGGGACAGAGCAAAGTCAGGCTTGGGAAAACGTTGGTAGAGGCCGTCGCGCAGCATGGCCCGCGCGCCGCTGCCCTTCTCCTCCGCGGGTTGGCCAACGAAGAGGACGGTTCCCTTCCACAGGTTGCTGAGGGAGGCGAGCACGCGGGCAACGCCAACGGCGGCCGTCATGTGGAGGTCATGGCCGCAGGCGTGCATGACCGCCGTCTCGCCGCCGCGCCCGTCGCCTGCGCGACGCGTGCTGGCGAAGGGCAGGCCGGTTTCCTCCCGGACCGGCAACCCGTCGAGGTCGCAGCGCAGCAGCACCGTGGGACCTGTCCCGTTGCGCAGCACGCCCACGACGCCATTCGTGCCCACGCCCGTCGTGACCTCGGCCCCGGCGGCGCGCAGCTCGGACGCCAGGCGGCGGGCGGTTTCGACCTCGTGCCATGAAAGTTCCGGCGCGGCGTGCAGCTCGCGGTACAACTGGTGCAAGGAGGGTTCCTGGGCGCGGAACACGGCCGTCGCCCGGTCGATGGGGGATTGTGCGATGGCCGCTGTGCACCCCAACACTTCAAGGGCGCAGACCAGTGTGCATCGCCATCGGCCAAACCTCTTCATGACCCGGGAGCCTGCCCGGATCCACCCGTCGGCGTCGCCGGAAATCCTCGCCATCCCATCCCGCCCATGAGGCGCATCCGCCATGGGGCACGGCGACGCCCGTTTCATCGGGAATGCCGGCCCCTGTCGCGGCGGCTTGGCAGCCGTGTCGGGGCTGCGCGAGGGCTTGTGCAGCGTGGAAGGGCTGAACAAGCGACGGAAGGCCTTGGAATTGAACCTTTACCCCGGGGACGCCTTGTTTCTAGGCTCGGGGAGGTTGGCGCGTTGCTGCACAAGAACTTCGGGCGCATCCAAGGATCTGCGTCGGCGGCGTCGGCCCAAGAGGAACCATTGTCATGACGCTTTCCATGCTCGCGATGCTCGGCACGCCCGAGATCATCATCATTGCCATCGTTGTCCTCGTCCTGTTCGGGGCGCGCAAGGTGCCGGAGCTGATGAAGGGCGTGGGCACCGGCATCAAGGAGTTCAAGAAGGCCTCCCGCGAAGTGCAGGACGAGATTTCCAGGGCTTCCGAGGAGCCGACGCATCCCACGACGCCCCAGCCGCGCAAGCCTGCCGACACCGTTTCCCAAGGCTCCGGCACCGGGCACGCCTAGGTCGCCTACCGTTCCGCCACGGAATCACCCGTTCGGCCCATCCGTGGTCCCGTCCTGCGCTTCCTGATGGGGCGCGGTCCGGTCCCGGCGGGCCTCCCTTGCACGCAGCGCATGGCTGAGACCCACGAAAGCAGCTCACCCCAGCCCGATCCCTTGGCGTCGGCGTCCCCGGGTTTGCGTCCCGAGGACGTGGCGGCATCGGAACCCGTGGCGGCCCCGGGAACCGGTGCGGCTGCCGAGTCCGGCGTGAGCGATTCGTCGGGCGACGTGGTGGCGTCCACGCCGGGGCCCTTGGAGGAGGGCGGTCGTGGGGCAGGGGACGGTGGCGGGGCGACGGCGGAAGGGGGCGGGCATGACGGAGGCGAGCCACCCCAAGCGTTGGTGACGACGGGTGACGCGTGGGAATCGCCGGGGGCCGAGCCCGCCGAGGAGGGCGGGGGCCCGATCAAGTCGTTCCTGGAGCACCTGGAGGACCTGCGTTGGACGCTGATCCGGTGCGCGGTGTCGATTTTCCTGGGGGTGTTGACATGCCTGACGGCGGGCAACTTCATCATTGGCCTGCTGGAGGCTCCGTTGGTACGCGCGCAACGGGCGCGGACGGACAAGGAGCCGGTGGTGGTGATCACGATGGGGACGAACATCCTGTCGCGGATGCCGGCGAAGGCCTTCCCGTTGCCGGGCGGCGGGACGAACGACGTGATGCTGCGGGTGGCGCCGGTGACGCTGCAGGGAACGACGGTGTTGGCGTTGGTGCCGGACACGAACCCGCCGCCGATGGCGGGGTACTCGATGCAGGTGTCGTTGAAGACGTACAGCCCGGGGGGCGGGTTCACGATTGCGGTGCAACTGGCGATCTTTGGCGGCCTCACGTTGTCCGCGCCGTTCGTGTTGTACTTCCTGGGGCAGTTCATCCTTCCGGCGCTGCACGTGCACGAGAAGCGGTTCCTGTTCCGGATCGCCGGGGCGTCGTCGGTGCTGTTCTTCGCCGGGATCGCGTTTTGCTACTTCGTGTTGCTGCCGATCACGCTGGGGACGACGGCGGCGTTCTCGAACTGGCTGGGGTTCAGCGCGGATGAATGGCGTGCGGACGAGTACATCAGCTTCTGCTGCTGGTTCCTGCTGGGGATGGGCCTGAGCTTCCAGTTGCCCATGGTATTGCTGACGCTGGTGAAGGTGGGGTTGCTGGACGTGGCGGGACTGGCGAAGTACCGGGCGTACTTCTACGTGGGCATCCTGGTGATTGCGGGCTTCGTCACGCCGGACGGCAACCCGTTCACGATGATGTTGATGGCGGCTCCGTTGATGGGGCTGTACGAGCTTTCGGTGGTGATCGCGTGGTTCTGGGCGCGCAAGGAGCGGCGCATGGGCCAGGCTGGATGAGGCAACGGGGCATGGAACCGACGGGGCCCGTCGTGCCCCGGATGACGACGTGGCAGGTGGCGCGGCGGGTGGTGGGCTACCTGCGGCCGTACCCGTGGATGGCGCTGGGGACGATGGGGTGCGCCGTGCTGGGGCAGTTGGCGTCGATGGCGTTCCCGCGGATCACGCAGTACGTGATCGACGACGTGTTGGTGGCGCGGCGCCCGGAGCGGCTGGGGTGGGCGATTGGCGGGTTGGCGGCGGCGTACCTGCTGCGGGACGTGCTGAACAGCGTGCGGATCCGGCTCAACAACGCCTTCGAGCAGGCCGTCATCCTCGACCTTCGCAGGCAGGTTTACGGCCGCCTGCTGCGCCTGCCGGCCGCGTGGTTCGACCGGCGTTCGAGCGGCGAGTTGATGACGCGGGTGATCGAGGACGTGGGGTCGGTAGAGCGGTTGCTCATCGATGGGACCGAGCAGGGCGTGGTGGCCGTGCTGGGGGTGGTGGGCGTGGCGGCCTTCCTGTTCGTG